>NZ_JAGWCX010000031.1:0-47306 GCF_020657775.1 Clostridioides sp. ZZV14-6345
GAACCCTGTGACTTTAGTCATGGGAGGTTCAGAGTCTAGATAAAAGAGAAGATGGAACTGTCATATATGAAAAACTAATAGATAAGTCAAAAAAAGTTGTATATGATAAAGTGCTTAGTGAGGGTAATGTGAGTCTATATGATACTCCATATGAAAAGATTACAACAACAGAAGATGAAGATGGTAATTTAATCGATAAAGAACATATTACAAATAAGATAAAGATTATTGTAGAAGATAAAAATGGTAAGATATATAAAATAACTGTAACTGGAAAAAGCATGAATGACTATTCAAGTAAAAAAGAAGTTAAAATTGTAACTGAAATATTTAAAGATAAATAATTTTACTTGGGGGTGAGATTTTGAGGAAGTGGAATAAATTTAAAAGTGAGAGAGGGGCAGCTTTAGTTTTAGTTTTGGTTGTAGTAGCATTGCTTTCTATTGTTGGATTGACATTTTCGAATCAGATAGCTAATAGAATAAAATCTACAAAGACGACTAATGAGGGTATACAAGCAAAGTATTTAGCAGAAACATGTGTGGAAAATAGTATTGATAAAGCATATGAAAAATTATATGGTGAGCTTGAAAAAATGGATAATGAGTTTAAAAGTGAAAATCAAGAAAAATCGATATCTAGGTCAAAATTAAGAAACATATCAGATGAAGATTTTAATAATCAAGATGAGGAAAATCTTGAAGCAGAAAGACTAGGCTATATGAATAATATAAATTTCTATTTGGATAAGGCTTCCTCACATTTAGAAAAAGCTAGTATGGAATTAAAAAAATTACATGATTTAAATATATTAGATGACAGAGATATTGAATATGTAGATGCAAATATTCTCTCACATAGAGATTCTATATTAAACATTTGTAAGAATTATACTTATGGAGATATTAGTAAAATAAATGAAAAAATTTTGGATAGAGATATAGATTCAACTACATTGATTGGGGCAAAGTTAGTAAATAATGATATTCTTTTAAAAATGTTTTTAGAAGAAAATAAAGTCGAAAATGAACATTTAAATTCGGCATTTTCATACACTTATAGGTCGTTAGATAACATTTCTTTGGCGATGCAAAATATGATTGAGTATAGACATACATTTCATGTAGGTGAGCCAAAAGTAGAAGTATCTGATGGAATTCCAAATTCTCAACAATATTATGAATTAATACAAAATCCTATAATAAATAGTACAGAGTATAGTTGGAATAGTAAATGGGACGCATTAGAAAATCTATTAAAAATTTTACCAAATCAAACTCAAGGATTTAATTCTTTAAGAGTTCATCTGAGAAATAATGTAAGAAAATTTGAGAAGTTAAGCGATAATATATCTAGTGATAAAAAAGATACAGCAGAAGATTTCTTAAAGTATAAAGAGTTATTGTATGAAATATCAGACCAATGTAATAAGTTAAAAAGTATGTCTTATGAGAAAATACCTGTTGAATATGATAATATGGCTTTAATAACAACCTTTGATTATATACAAAATGAGCTTTTAGCAGAGATAAAATGTAGACTGAAAGAATTAAAACCCCAAGAAGTTGATAAAACAGAAGATATTACTATAAAAGTACCTTTTTATAGGGCTGACTACGACATGACAAAAGAAGAATGGCCAAAATTAAAAGAAAATGGTTCAGGGACAGAGTTAAGTTTAATAGTAACTGGTGACAAAGATGGAATAAAAGAAGTAGAACTTACAGATGGCAAAAAAAATATTATTGGTTTAGGTGTTGAAGAAAATTCAGATTCACAATATAAAGTTGAGGCTATTGTAAACTTTAATCTAAATATAGATACAAATGTATCTGGGAATTATGATATAAAAGATAAAATTTTAATTAATCATGATATAAGTTCGTACAAAAAAGTAAACTAAACATAAAAAGTAACTTAGTATAAACAAATAATAAAATAATTTTATTATTTATTACTAAAATAGTAAGCAAACTAATAGAAGATATGGAGAGTAAATATTATGTATATTTATGATTTATTGGAGCAAGGTATAAGACTAAACGCATCAGATATACACATAACAGTTGGAACAAATCCTGTGGCTAGAGTAAAAGGCGGATTTGTAAAACTAAGTGAACAGATACTGACACCAGAGATAACAATGCAAATGGCAAAAGATATAGCAGGGGAATCTATGTTTAAAGTAATAAAAGAACATGGAGAAGCTGATTTTTCAGCTTCACTAAAAACAGGTGAAAGATTTAGGGTAAATGCATATAGACAAAAAGGAAATTATGCAATAGCAATAAGAACTATAACAGCAGAAATACCTACTTTTGAAAAATTGGGTCTTCCAGAAAATATAAAATCATTTACTGAAAAGCACAAAGGATTAGTTTTAGTTACAGGTCCAACAGGAAGTGGTAAAAGTACAACACTTGCGAGTATGATAAATATAATAAATGAAACACAACAAAAACATATAATTACACTTGAAGACCCAATAGAATATGTACACCACCACAAACAAAGTTTAGTAAATCAAAGAGAGGTAGGAACTGATACAGAAAGTTTCCACTCAGCTCTTAGAGCTATTTTACGTCAAGACCCAGATGTAATACTAATAGGAGAAATGAGAGACCCTGAAACTGTATCAATAGCATTAACAGCAGCAGAAACAGGTCATCTAGTATTTTCAACACTACATACGGTTGGGGCAGCCAAGACAATCGATAGAATAGTGGACATGTTCCAACCATCTCAACAACAACAAATAAAAACACAGCTATCTACAGTTTGTGAAGGTGTAGTATCACAGCAACTACTTCCTACAGCAGATGGAAAAGGTAGAATAGCTGCAATTGAATTGATGTTTGCTACTCCAGCAATAAAAAATTTGATAAGAGAAGGCAAAACATATCAAATTCCAAACATGATACAAACTGGAGTTAAAGCTGGTATGAAAACTATGGACCAAGATTTAATGGAACTTTATAAAAATGGAAGGATTACAAAAGATATGGCAATTAGTAGATGTACTGACCAAGAGTTTATGACAAGAATGATAGGTGGAGTAAATTATAATGAACATTATAATCGTTAATTTGTATGTATTTATGGTAGGTCTAGTGTTTGGAAGTTTCTTCAATGTTTGCATCTTTAGGATTCCAGAAGGTATATCTATTTCTAGACCTCCATCCCATTGTATGAGTTGCAATACTAGACTAAAGCCGATAGACTTAATACCAGTACTAAGCTATTTAATGAGTGGAAGAAAGTGTAGATATTGTTGTGAGAAAATTTCTAGTAGGTATGCTATAGTAGAATTAATTACAGGAATTTTATTTTTAACAGTATTTATAATATATGGAATATCCACAGCAACCATCTATTATTTAGTTCTTGTATCTTTACTGATTATAATAACATTTATAGATATTGACCACTTTATAATACCAGATAAAATACTGGTTTTTGGAGCTATATTTGCTATAATTTTTAATCTTCTTTTTAAAGAAATCCCAATTAAGAATTCAATTATAGGAGCTTTTATTTGTGGAGGAAGCGTTTGGCTTATAGTGCTTCTGATTGAATTTATAATAAAAAAAGAGTGTATGGGCGGAGGAGATATTAAACTATTTGCAATGATAGGTCTTTACATGGGTGCCAAAAATGGTCTTTTTACAGCCCTACTAAGTGTTTATGTGGGAGCAGTATATGGAATTTGTGTGATAATTCTAAGTAAGATAAAGGGAAAGGAATACAATTCTGTTATGCCATATGGTCCGTTTATATCAATTGGAACATTAATAACAATCTTATGTGGAAGACAATTACTTGAACTTTATTTTTCTATGATTATGTAAACAATAGTTAAACTTAAGCAAGTTTTAATTTTTATAAAAGTGAATTAAAGTATTTAATAAGGACAATATTATTATTAACCCTATTACTAAAGTGCTGTAGACTATGGAGTATATAATAATAATTTCCTTATTTTTTGCACATTTGATAAATAAATCTCTATCTATTTTTTGTGATAGAGAAAAGAAAAATCTATATAATATGTTTTTTATTTACATAATAACTGTAGTTTTATCTGTATTAATATATCTAAAATTTGGAATTAGTGTAGAATGTGTACAATATGTGGTATTAATTCCATTTCTAATAATTGTATCCATTATAGATTACTACACAATATATGTATATGATATAACAATAGTTAGTGGTATAATAGTTCAAGGTATAATTTTTTTGGTCTTTTGTAATATTGTGCAATTTGACTATATGAATCATATAATTGGACTAGCGATAGGCTTTATTATACCTTATATTATTGCTAAATTAACAAAAGGATTAGGCTATGGAGATGTAGGTCTCTATAGCTTATGTTGCTTTGCATTGGGAAATAATTATGGGTTTTATGTGATAGTTTTATCATTTATTTTAGCGTTTTTGTTTTTTGTTATTTTATACATAACTAAAATATTTAAAGGTATAAATATAACAAAGCAAATTCCTTTTACACCTTTTATTTCTCTAGCGACAATTATAATAATATTTACAGAGTATAATATATTTAATTTTTATTATAGTTTGTTATACAAATTTATATAACAGGAGGTAAGAAATGTACGTAGTAGTAGGGTTAGGTAATCCAGGGAAGAAGTATGAGAAGACTAGACATAACGTTGGATTTGATGTCATAGATATTCTTGCAAAAGAATACAGCATTAGTGTTACTAAGATAAAGCATAAAGCCTTAATTGGTGAAGGTAGAGTAGGAACTGAAAAAGTACTATTAGTAAAACCACAAACTTATATGAATTTAAGTGGAGAAACATTAATAGATATATATAAATATTACAAGGTTGATTTAAGTAATATAGTAGTAGTATATGATGATATAGATTTAGATGTTGGAAAGATACGCATAAGAAAAAAAGGAAGTGGAGGAACTCATAATGGTATGAAATCCATAACTAAATGCCTAGGTTCAAATGATTTTCCAAGAGTAAGAGTAGGTGTGTCTAAGCCAGAAGTTGGTCAAGACTTAGCAGACTTTGTACTTTCTAGATTTAGAAAAGAAGAATCTGATAATATAAATGAAGCACTAGAAAAAGCGGCATGTGCTATTGACTCAATAATAAGAGAAAATATAGATATGTCTATGAACAAATACAATGGATAGTGAGAGGGAGATTTAAATGAATGATGTTTTTTTATATCCTTTGCAAAATTCAAAAGAGTATAAAGATATAATAAACTGTATAAAAAATACAAAAGGCTCATTATTGGTTAATGGACTTTTACCAGTACAAAAACCTCATATATCGTATTCTATATTTAATGATTTATCACGACAAATGATTTTTATAACTAGTAGTGATTTAGAAGCAAAGAAAGTATATGAAGATTTAAGTTTTTATATTGAAGATAAAGTTGAATATTTAGGATTTCAAGATATTTATTTTTATCACTTAGATGCAAAGGACAGAAACGAAGAAGCAAAGAAATTAAAGGTATTGTTAAAACTAGCAAATAAGGAAAAGATAATTTTAGTAACTTCTATTGAGGCTGTTTTAAGAAAATACATACCAAAACAAGTTTTACTTGATAGTGTATCTCACTATAAAGTGGGAGATAGCTTAGATTTAGAAAAATTAACTGAGAAATTAGTTTCATTAGGATATGAAAGAGTTTCAAAAATAGAGGGGTTTGGTCAATTTAGTATAAGGGGTGGAATTATTGATGTATTTTCACTTGAATATACAAATCCAATTCGTATGGAATTATTTGATGATGAGATAGATTCCATACGAACTTTTGATGTATATTCACAAAAATCAATTGATAAATTGCAACAGTTTTCTATAACTCCATCTAGGGAATTTATTTATCCAGAGAAGACTACAGATGCATTAGTTAAACTAAAAAAAGAAACAACTAAAAGTACTGATGAAGGTACATTTCAAAATATAGATTATATATCTAGTAAGACTTATTTTGAAGGTGTAGAGAATTATATAGATTATATTTATCCAGAAGAAAATAAAAGCATATTTACTTATCTATCAGATGATGCAATAGTATTTATCAATGATATAACAAGACTTAAAGAAAGATGCGAAAATTATATAAATGAGTTTAGGGAAAATTATAAACTGAATCTTGAAAGAGGTCTGGCTATTAAAAATCAAGGAAAACTATTGTATCACTATACAGATTTAGAGTATCTAGTAAAAGACAAGTCTGTAGTATTAAACTCACTATTGCCAAAGTCTATAAACAACTTTTCCATAAAATCTATAATCAACTTTGAAAGCAGAGAAGTTCCTACATTTAATGGAAAAGTAGATTTGATTGTAGAAGAATTAAATCGGCTGAAATATAATGGATACAAAATAATTTTAGCAACAAATACATTAGAAAGAGCAAATAAATTAGGAAAAGATTTATTGGATAAAGGTTTAGAAACGACTGTTTCTAAAGATAGAAACATTGAAATTAAATCTTCTCAAGTTGTGATTGTGCCTGCACATATAAATAGTGGCTTCCAATATAAATCTATAAAGTTTGTTGTTATAACAGACAATGAAATGATAGGTGTTTATAAAAGAGCATCTAAGACTAACAATAAAAAGGTTAAAAAAGGAAAGAAGATAGAATCATTTTTAGATTTAAGTGTTGGAGACTATGTAGTACATGAAAATAGTGGTGTAGGTAGATACACAGGAATTGAGCAAATTACAGTCAATGCTATTAAAAAAGATTATATGAAAATAGTATATCAAGGTGGAGATAACCTATATGTGCCAATAGACCAGATGGATAAAGTGCAAAAATATATTGGTGCAGAGGTAGAAAAAGTTAAGTTAAATAAGCTTGGAACAAACGAATGGACAAAGGCAAAAGCAAAAGTTAAAAAAGAAATTGAAGATATGACAAAGGACTTAATCGAACTTTATGCAAAACGTGAAAAAATACAAGGATACAAGTTTTCAAAAGATACACCTTGGCAGGCAGAGTTTGAATCGTTATTTCCATATCAAGAAACAGAAGACCAATTGAAGGCAATAGAAGAAACTAAAAAAGATATGGAATCAAGCAAGGTAATGGATAGACTTGTATGTGGGGATGTTGGTTATGGAAAAACAGAGGTGGCGATTAGAAGTATTTTTAAAGCTTGTATGGATCAAAAACAAGTTGCTGTATTGGTTCCAACAACAATATTAGCCCAACAACATTATAATACGTTTAAAGAGAGGTTTGAAAATTATCCTTTGAGAGTGGAAGTTTTAAGTAGATTTAAAACTCCAAAACAACAAAAACAAATTATTGAAGACGCTAAAAAAGGATTAGTAGATATTTTAATTGGAACACATAGGATAATATCCAAAGATATAAATTTACCAAACTTAGGTCTTGTAGTCATTGATGAAGAGCAAAGATTTGGGGTAAAACATAAGGAAGCCCTAAAGAAAATTAAATCTACAGTAGATGTACTTACGCTTTCAGCAACTCCTATACCAAGAACTTTACATATGTCTTTAAGTGGAATAAGAGATATGAGTGTTATAGAAGAACCTCCACAAGAAAGACATCCTGTAATAACATATGTTACAGAGAGTAAGGAAAGTGTAATTCAAGATGAGATAGAGAGAGAGTTAAGTAGAGGTGGACAGGTATTTTTTGTATACAATAGAGTTGAACACATTGAAGAGATGGCAAGTATGATTCAAAAGCTCGTACCAGATGCTAGAGTAGCTGTTGCTCATGGAAGAATGACTTCTAAATCATTAGAAAATATAATCCTAGGATTTTTAAATAAAGATTATGATGTATTAGTCTGTACTACAATAATTGAAACTGGTATGGATATATCCAATGCAAATACAATGATTATATATGATGCAGATAAAATGGGATTAGCTCAACTTTACCAATTAAGAGGTAGGGTTGGAAGAAGCTCAAGACAAGGATATGCATATCTTTTATATGAAAAAGATAAAACTCTAAGTGAGATAGCAGAGAAAAGGTTAAAAGCCATTAGAGAATTTACAGAGTTTGGTTCAGGTTTTAAAATAGCAATGAGAGACCTTGAAATAAGAGGAGCTGGAAATATTTTAGGTTCTCAGCAACATGGTCATATGGCAGTTATAGGTTATGATTTGTATGTTAAAATGCTTAATGATGCAATTAAAAAGGTTAAAGGTGAGCCTATTGTGGAAGAAATTGATGTTGAAATAGATTTAAGTGTAAATGCATACATTCCAGGTAATTATATCAAAGATGAATTGATTAAGATTGAAATGTATAAGAAAATAGCTTCTATTGAAAATAAAGAAGATATGTTGGATATACAGGAAGAACTTGAAGATAGATTCTCTGATATACCTAAACCAGTTCAAACACTTCTTACAATAGCTTATATAAAATCATTGTGTAAGATATTGAAAATAGAAAAAATAAGACAACTAAAAGATGAAATATTATTAGTTCCAATAACAAAGTATAGAACTAAACAGAAAATAGGTTATAATATAGTTACAGAATTGGAAGAATTATTAGAAAAAATGTGCAAGGTAAAATAGCTTGTAAATTTAAGAAGGGATGTTTTAAATTTGAAAAAAGTAATAATATTGGCAATAGCTATGATTTTGGTAGTATCTACGGCTGCCTGTGGTTCTAGTAAAGGAGAGACTGTGGCAACAGTTGAAGGGACAAAGATATCATCAGATGAATTTAAAAAGACTATAGCTCTTTATAAAGATTCTATGGAACAAACTTATGGAAAAGATATATGGGATAAGGAAATTGAAAAGGGTGTAAAGTATAAGGACAAGTTTAAGGATTTAATTCTTGATCAACTTATAACTACAGAAGTAATATATTCTCAAGCTAAAAAAGACAACTTACTTCCTAAAAAAGAAGATGTTGAAAAAAGTTTTAAAGATTTAAAAGATGCTATGAGTAAAGATGAAAAATATAAAGAACAGCTTGAAAAGTTAGGAATAGATGATGCGTTTTTAAAAGACCAACAAGAGAAAGATTTAGCAATGCAAAGCTATCAAAGTAACTTTACTAAAAAGACTAAAATATCAGACGAAGAAATGAAAAAATACTATAATACACATAAAGATGAATTCAAAAAAGATGAGGTAGAAGCTTCTCATATATTATTGAAGACAGTAGATGATAATAACAAGCCACTTTCAGATAAGGAAAAGGCTGAAGCTAAGAAAAAGGCTGAAGAGGCTCTTAAAGAAGTTAAATCAGGTGAAGATTTTGCAAAAGTGGCAAAAAAATATTCACAAGATGCTTCAGCAAGTGATGGTGGTAAATTAGGATTCTTCTCAAGAGGACAAATGGTTGCTGAGTTTGAAGATGCTGCTTTTTCTATGAAAAAAGGTGAAATATCTAATTTAGTTGAAACTCAATATGGATACCATATAATTAAAGTAACAGACAGGATAAATGAGCAAACATCATTTGAAGATGCTAAAGAAACTATAAAAGACCAATTGTTAAAAAATAAATATCAAGAGCAAATAGAAAAATTAATTAAAGAAGCTAAAGTAGAAAAAGATGAAAAAGTAATAAATAAAATCACAATTTAAAACCTAAAAAAGAGTAATATGCTTAAAAAAGCTATATCTAGATAAGATATAGCTTTTTTTGTATATTTTTCTTAACAATGGTAAAAATAAACTTAAAGTAATTTATGGAGGGATTAAAAAATATGAAAGCAACAGGCATAGTTAGAAGAATAGATGATCTTGGAAGGGTAGTTATCCCAAAAGAGATAAGAAAGACATTAAGAATTAGAGAAGGAGACCCTTTAGAGATATTCACAGCAAAAGATGGAGAAGTCATACTTAAAAAATACTCTCCAATAGGAGAATTAAATGAATTCTCACAAGAATATGCTGAAACATTAGCTGAAGTACTAGGATATGGTGTATTGATAACAGACCTAGATTCTATAATAGCTGTATCTAAACTTCCTAAAAAAGATTATAAAGAAAAAAGTATAAGTGATGAGTTAGAAGCAATAATAAGTGAAAGAACAGTAAAATATTCAAAAGATAAAAACATTTTACCTTTATTCAAAGAAGACCAAAAAGAATATACTAGTCAAGTTATTATGCCTATAATTAGTGCATCTGGCGACTGTATAGGTTCAATTGTAGTTGTTTCGAGAGACAAAGATACAATTGCAGAAAGTGAAGAAAAATCTTTAAAAATTGCTGCTAACTTTTTAGGAAAACAAGTTCAATAATTTTATCATAAAGACCTTTTACATGAAGGTCTTTTGAAGTTTTTGTGTAAAATATTGAATATAGCATTAAAAATATGGTATATTAAAGTTTGTTATATAAACAGTGTGGAGGTTATGTTATGAACAATAACAAAAATAAAGACTCCTTTCTAAAAGGAGCCCTTATACTTGGGCTAGCAGGTGTAATCGTAAAAATAATGGGTGGATTTTTTAGGATTCCACTTGGAAACATGATTGGTTCAGAAGGTATGGGATACTATCAGGCTGCTTATCCTGTGTATACTCTATTTTTAACATTAGCTACTGCTGGATTTCCAACAGCCGTGGCAAAACTGGTTTCGGAAAAAGTTGCCATTGGAAATTTTAAAGGTGCAAACAAGATATTTAAGGTATCACATACAGTTTTATTCATTACTGGAATAATATCATTTTGTATATTATTTTTTGGAGCCGACTACATAGTAACAAACATAATGAAAAATCCAGGTGCATTATACTCTATGAAGGCCATTGCTCCAGCATTATTATTTGTTCCTGCAATGTCTGCATATAGAGGATATTTTCAAGGGAGACAAGATATGACTAAGATTGCTGTGTCTCAAGTTGCAGAGCAATTTTTTAGAGTTGTATTAGGTCTTACTTTGGCTTACTTGCTTATGAAGAGTCTAGGTCAGACTTTTGGGGCAGCTGGTGCTATATCAGGAGCTACAATAGGTTCAATAGCATCTATGCTTTACTTGGTGTTTGCTTATATGCTAGGGAGAAAAGAGCGTCGAGTAGAGATAGATGCAAGTCAAAGATTTAAAGATGAGAGAGTTTCTTATATTTTTAAAAAGCTTTTAACTGTTGCTATTCCTATAACAATAGGAGCATCAGTAATGCCACTTGTCAATATGATAGATAATGTTATTGTAATAAGAAGACTTATGGAAGCAGGCTTTACATACAAAGTAGCAAATTCAATGTTTGGTCAATTAACAGGTATGGCAATGGCCACAATAAATTTACCAGCAGTCATAACAACAGCAATGAGTATGAGCTTAGTTCCAGCAATTTCTAAAGCATATGCATTAGGAAATAAGTCAAAAGCTAGAAAAGATACTAAGAGTGCAGTTAAGGTAACTTTACTTATAGTATTACCTTGTGCGTTTGGAATGGCTTCTTTAGCGACACCAATAATGGGTCTTTTGTTTCCACATGAACCATCTTCTGTAGGAACTATTTTGTTTACTCTTACTCCATGTGTATTATTTTTGGGTTTAATACAGACCTTGACTGGTATAATTCAAGGAATGGGAAAACCAATAGTACCTGTAATTGCTTTATGTATTGGTATGCTATGTAAAATTGTGATAAGTTATACTTTAACAGGTATACCAGACATTAATGTATTGGGTTCAGCCTTTGGTACAGTTACAGCGTACTTTGTAGCAGCCATGATTAACTTATTATATGTTAAAAAACACATGAATGTAAACTTTCCTAAAAAAGAATTTATAATAAAGCCATTTATAACAGTTATGACAATGTTTATAATGGTTAAGTTGAGTTATGGTGCTTTAGTTGGATTCTTGGGAAATAGCATATCTACAATAATTGCAATATGTGTTGGTGGAATTGTATATGTAGTAGTAATACTTGGGATAGGTGGAATTAAAAAAGAAGAAATTTTGACTATGCCAAAAGGTGATAAATTATATAAATTGTTAAAAAAAGTTAAACTTATAAGATAATATAGGAATATATATGCAAATAAAGGAAATACTATACAAATAGTAAATCTCCTTATTTGTATAATAATATAAAAATAAAGTGAAATTTGCTAATAGGAGTGATGTTATGGGTAAGATAAGTATTGTAGGTCTTGGGCCAGGAGATTATTCTCTTATAAGCCAAGGTGTGTTAGAATCTTTAAAAAATAGCCCTAGAGTTTTTTTTAGAACAGAGAAACATCCAATAATTGATAAACTTAAAGAAACTATACAATACACTTCCTTAGACTACTTTTATGAAAAAGAGGAAAATTTTGATAATGTTTATTTAAAAATATCTGAATTTATTATAGAAGAATCTAAAAAGGGTGATTTAGTGTATGCTGTTCCTGGTCATCCAAGAGTCGCAGAAAAGACTGTAAGTATAATAGAGAGATTAGCCAATGAAAAATACATAGCAGTAGAAATATTGCCTTCTATGAGCTTTGTAGACGCTATGTTTAACTATTTGGCTATAGACCCATCTGAGGGATTTAAATTGATAGATGCTTTTGAAATAGAAAATTCATATATAGATTTAGATACGAGCATGATAATAACTCAAGTATATGATAAATTTATAGCATCTAATGTAAAATTAAAGCTTATGGAATACTATGACTATAATCAAGAAGTATGTATAGTAAATGGAGCAGGTGTCAAAGATTTAGAAAGTAAAAAGTTTATAAAGCTTTGCGAATTAGACAGAAATGAAAACTTTTTTGACTATTTAACTAGCTTATATATACCCAAAAGTTCTAAAAAGATGTATAATACAGTACATGACTTAGAAATAATAGTTAATACACTTAGAAGTCCATCTGGATGTGAATGGGATAAAAAACAAACACATCAATCATTAAAAAACTCTGTTATAGAGGAAGCATATGAACTTTGTAATGCAATTGATAATAATGATATAGATGAAATGGTAGAAGAACTAGGAGATGTTCTTTTACAAGTTATATTCCATTGTCAGATAGGAAATGAGGAAGGCTACTTTGATTTAAAAGAAGTAGTAAATGAAATATGTAAAAAATTAATTCATAGACATCCTCATATATTTAGTGGTGTAAAATTAGATATGTCTAAGTTTGAAAAAACTTGGGAAGAATTAAAGAAAGAAGAGAAAGGCGAAAGTACTATAACAGATGGTCTTAGAAGGATACCAAAACATTTACCAGCTCTTATGAAGGCTAGTAAAGTTCAACATAAAGCAGCACTTGTTGGCTTTGATTGGGACAATGTAGAAGATGTATTTAAAAAAATTGAAGAAGAATATCAGGAATTACTTGACGAACACAGGGTCGGGAATATAAAATACATAAAGGAAGAACTAGGCGATTTATTATTTTCGATAGTAAATCTAGCTAGATTTTTAGACATAGACTCAGGAGAAGCCTTGAACTGTACTACAGATAAATTCATAAATAGATTTGAGTTTGTAGAAAAAAGTGCAATGAACTTAAATAAAAAATTAGAAGACATGACACTTGAAGAGATGGATGAATTTTGGAATCAGGCTAAAAAACAATAAAATTGTGGAAGGAAATTTGTCAAAAATCTAGAACTTTTATCACAAAGATAGAAGTCTATATTATAAACATTTTTAGGAGGTAAATATCGTGAATAAAGCTGAATTAGTATCAAAGATGGCAGAAAAAAGTGGATTAACAAAGAAGGAAGCAGAAGCTGCGTTAAACGCATTTATGAGTTCTGTTCAAGATGCACTAGTAAATAATGAAAAAGTTCAATTAGTTGGATTTGGAACATTTGAGACAAGAGAAAGAGCTGCTAGACAAGGAAGAAATCCAAGAGATCCAGAGCAAGTTATAGATATACCAGCTTCTAAAGCACCAGTTTTCAAAGCTGGAAAAGGATTAAAGGATATAATAAATGGATAATTAGAAATCTTGTGAAAAAGTGTGGATAAATTTACCACACTTTTTCTATAGAACTAAGGAAGGTGATAATTATGAGATTAGATAAGTTTTTAAAGGTATCTAGGATTATAAAGAGAAGAACTGTTGCTAAAGATGCATGCGATAAAGGAATTGTCACTATAAATGGAAAAGTTGCTAAATCTTCTTCAGAAGTAAATATTGGAGACACATTAGAAATACAATTTGGAGAGAAGAAGATGAAGTTTAAGATAAATGAAGTAAAAGAGCATGTATTAAAAAATGATGCAAAAGAAATGTACGAAATTTTAGAATAAAATTAATAGTCCTCTAGTATATTAATAGTAGTATTAGTGAAATATTTACTGGGGGGATATTATGGAACAGAACATAACTTTGAAAGATAGATCAAAGCTGGTTATTTCAGGAGTTGAGCACATATATTCTTTTAATGACAAAAGAGTAGAGCTTAAAACTTCTGTAGGTGAGATGGTAATTGAAGGCGAGAACCTAGATATGAGCAAGCTAAGTATAGACGAAAATATAATTAGCATAGATGGAACTATAAATTCTATCGTATATGCAAAGCCTAAAAAGCCACAAGAGAGTTTCTTGAAAAAGGTATTTAGATAGATGATACCTTTCACTCAAGATGTAAGCATTTTTTATGCTACTATTTATGGTGGAATACTCATAGGGGTGTTGTTTGATTTTTATAGAGGGTTAAGAGGAAATTTTAAATCCATCAATTATTTTGCGATAATATTTGATGTATTGTTTTGGTTTCTAGCTACAGTTATAATATTCGTGACAATAAACCTTACAGAGTTTTTTGATTTAAGATATTACCATTTTGTGGCTTTGTTTATTGGTTTTATTTTATACTACAACACCATAAGTAAAATTGTTTTATCAATTATCAATAAAATAATTCGTTTTGTGAGGAATTCTTTTAAAAAAGTTACACACTACATAGTCAGTTTTTTAAACAATTTGTATTACGTTATAATCTATTCACTACACCTACTATTTGATATTATATTTTATATACCAAACATATTTATAGCAACAAGAAAAAGTATAAAAAGAAAATCAAGTAAAAAATCAAAGAACAAGAAAAAATCAAAACCTAAGAAGAAAAAAAATAAAACTAAAAAAAGGGTGTAGGAAAAATGAACTTAAGAAAAAAATTTTCAGGACAGATTGTTGTTATCAGTTTATTTTTAGGAATATCAATTTTTAGTATGATGACAGGATTTGTATTTGAGTACACAAAAGCTAAGGAATATAAAAAAGAAATAGCAAGTCTAAATAAACAATTAAAAAAGACTGAAATACAAATAAACAGCTTAAAGAAAGATGAAAAATCATATGAAGGAGACTTAGAAGACATAGCAAGAAAAAGATTAAACCTGGTAAAGCCTAATGAAACAGTTTATGTAGATATAAATCGTTGATTAAAACTTGCTAATAAGTTTACAGATGTATTGATTTTAAAATTTAAGATTTAATAAAAAAGTCATTCAGTTAAGGATGGCTTTTTGTTTTATTGAGGAGGGTATTTCATAATGAAAGTAGGAGCTATAGATATTGGGACAAACTCAATGAGATTATTGATAGCAGATTATAAAGAAGGAAGTCTTATAAATAGAAAAAAATTTGTTAATACAACTAGAATTGGTCATGGTGTAGATAGTAAAGGATATATAAATGAAGATGCTATTCAAAGAAATATAAAAGCATTAAAAGAATTTTCTGATAAGTGTAATGATGAAAAGTGTGAAAAAATTTATTGTATGGGGACATCTGCTCTTAGAGATAGTAAAAATGGAGATTATTTTGTTAAACTGGCAAAAGAAGAAACTGGAATAGATATTGATATAGTTACAGGAATAGAAGAATCAAATTTGGGATTTAAGGGGGTCTTAGAAGGAATACAAGGTGATGATACTATTATTGTTATAGATATTGGAGGAGGCTCAACAGAATTTATTATAGGTGACTCAGAGGGAATTAAATTTAATAAAAGTGAAAATGTAGGAGCTCTTAGAATGACAGAGAGATTTTTGAAACATGATATTATTGAAGATGAAGGGTTTAAGGCTATGAGTTCATTTATATATAATGAGATTGATGAAACTTTAAATTATATAAAAGAAAGAGGATTAAAAACTCTTATAGGTATAGGTGGCACGATTACATCATTATCAGCAATGAATCAAGAATTAGAAATTTACTCTATGGAAAAAATACATAACAGTAAAATACACAAAAAAGAAATAGAAGAAATTCTACAAAAATTAATAAAGATGACATTAAGTGATAAAAAGAACTTAAAAGGGCTACAAGAAAAACGTGCGGATATTATAACTGCTGGTGTAAAAATATTGAATATAATAATGGAAAAATTAGAAATAGAAGAAATAACCGTAAGTGAATACGATAATTTGGAAGGCTTAATATGTCAAAAGTCAAAAAAAATGTATTAATATTTTTTGATTTTTAAAACCGATTATGACAAAAAAAATTACTCCTCTTTGTTACAATTCTTAATATAAACAAAAGAGGAGGTTTTTTTATGCAAAGAAGTGTAGCAGTTGTGAAGAATAAGACTGTAAAACCAAATGTCATAAAATTAATAAGCGGATATATTGATTTTACTACGGCGGCATTCGCTGTAATGGGATTTTTACTTAGTAGGTCTATTATAGTAGACTCTGTAGCTCCCTTAGGAATTGCCTTTTTTATATGTGCATCAAAGATTGATAAGTACAAGATACCTGTATTCATATCAACATTATTAGGAATATTGTTATCATCTAATGATTTTGGAAATGTAGCAAAATATGCTGTGTGTCTTACAATATTTATGGCTATGAATAAAAAATTAAAATTATCAGATTCAATTGCTAAGGTTGCATTTATAGGTGCAATAATACTACTTCCAATCTCCATGGGACAGGCTTTCTTTTCAAATAGGTATGTGTATGGTCTTCTTATAGCAGGAGTAGAAGCAATAATAATGTTTATATCTATATATGTGTTTTCTTATGGAATAGGTTTAATGGCCAATGTCAACAATAGGATGTCTGTACGGACAGAAGAAGCTATATCAATAAGCTTACTGCTAACCTTTAGCATAATGGGGATAGGAGATATATCCTTGTTTGGAATATCGATAAGGACCATTTTATCGACCGTATTGATATTACTGACCTCAATAGTAGGTGGAGCTACCATGGGAGCATCTAGTGGTGTAATTATTGGAGTAGCATCCATTTTAAATAATATGACATCAGCTATTTATATGGGGATATATTCTTTTTCAGGATTAATAAGTGGTGCATTTAATAAAATAAATAAATATTTCTGTATACTAGGATATATTCTAAGTTGGACAATAATATACCTATATACTTCTGGTATTGCTTCTAATATGATGCAATTAAGAGATATATTATTGGGTTGTTTAATAGTTATAGTGTTGCCAGAGAGGTTATTTAATAAGATTGAAAAATTAATAAAAAGTAATGTAGCTTCAAATGAAATCGTATACGATTATATTATGAGAAGCAAGAACTTAACTAATAGTCGATTGAACAGTATTTATAAAACTTATGACGACCTTGCAGATACATTTGATAAGATAAGAGAAAAAGATAAGGTGCTAGACCAAAGGGATATAGCTAATGTAATAGATATGATTCATAATGATGAATGTAAAAGTTGTAGTATGAGAAGAATGTGCTGGGAATCAAGATTTAATCATACATACACTATGATATATAACATTCTTGAAAAAATTGAGGAGAAAGGAGAGTTAAGTCTAAACGATATACCTAAAAATTTTAGAAAGGAATGTATGAAACCAGAGTCAATAGTGAAAATATCAAATCACTATTACAAAATGTTTGTATTAGATTATGATTGGAGTGTGAAGTTTTCAGAAAGTAGAAAGTTAATAGCAAATCAGATAAGAAGTATTTCAAAATCAATTAAATCGTTATCTCAGGATTTAGAGGGCGATATAATGTTGGATATAGAAAAAGAAAAAAATATATATGAGCAATTAGAAAGATATGACATAACAGTTGATAAAGTAAGTTATGTAACAAAGAGTAACAGTGAATTTGAAATATCAATAGAAAAGAAAACTTGCCATGATGGATGTATGTGTGAAGATAAAATTGTAAACATAATTTCAGACTTAGTAGGTGAGAGTATGTCTGTTAGAAAAATAGGGTGTCATTGTTTAGGAGGTAAATGTAAAGCAACATTCGTTAAATCCCAAAAATATAAGGCTGTTACAGAAGTTTCAGCAATGTCAAGGGATGGACATATTCTTTGTGGAGATAATTACACATACATGGAGATAAATGATGGTAAATATATGATGGCTATAAGTGATGGTATGGGAAAAGGTAAAAAAGCATATGAAGAATCTTCTGCCACTATTGATATATTGGAAAAGATGATAGATGCAAAAATTAAAGACGAAATAGTTATTGATACTATAAATAATATGTTGTTATTAAAGTCTTCAGAAGAGATGTTTTCAACTCTAGATTTGGGAATTTTAGATTTAAAACGAGGTTGCTTAGAAACTATAAAGATGGGAGCGTGTTCTACCTATATAAAAAGAGAAGATGGAGAAGTCGATTTAATATCATCATCATCATTGCCTGTGGGTATATTATCAGATGTAAAAATTGATAGAAAAAATGTAAAAGTTAAGGAAGGAGACTATGTTATAATGGTTTCTGATGGAATTGTAGATGCAGGAAGAAATAACAATTTAGGAGATAATTGGTTAATATACTTCTTAAAGAATATAGAGACTACAAATCCAAAGGAAATTTCAAATTTAATATTAGATAGAGCATTAGAGTTACAAGCGTTACAAATCGAAGATGACATGACTGTTTTAGTTACGAAAATATGTACAAAATAAAGTTTACAAAATTCTGTGTATAAGATGTGGATAACTTGTGTATAATATGTTAATAGACTTTTGAAAAAAGTATAGTTATTAACAAAAAAAACATATAAATCAACAAAATTTGTTGATAAGTATGGTATAAATGTTAATAAAATGTAAAAAAAGAAAAAACAAAAGCTATTATTAAAAGAGATTCATGTTGAAATAACTAAATTTCTATGTAAATAAAGCCTGTGAATATGTTGATTATTATGTGGATAACTATTAATTCGATATTTATTTATATAGTATGAATAATTGAATAATATATCTAAAAAAAGCCATCCTATTATTAAGTAAATTTATTGAAAGGATGGCTTTTTATGAATAGAAAATTGTGCAAAGCAATAATACCTTTATTTATTTCTATTTTTTGCATGTTAATAATAAGTATAAAAGCTGACCAAGGATATCAAAAGAATAATGATGGAGCAATGACTGTCATGAATAATAATGATACTGAAGATGATGCTGAAAAAAAACAAGAAATAGATTATGAAAAAACATGTTGGAACTTGCAATCTTTGTTTAAAAGTGATGACCAATGGAAAAAAGAACTTAAGAGTTTTGATAAAGATACTAAAGAGTTGAAAAATTACATAGGTAAGGTAACAAAATCACCAACACATTTGTCTTTTGCCTTAAATATTAAAGAAAAACTTGATATAAGACTAAATAAGCTTTCTGCCTATGTAAAACTAAAACAAGATACTAATAAAAATTCATACAAATACTTAGATATGAGTGATAGCATAAGTAAATCTTATGGTAATTATATGGGGATTTGTTCAGACTTAGAATTAGAAATACTAAAATTATCAAACAAAGATTATAAGAAAATTGTTTCAAATAAAAATATAAATAGAAAATATGGTGCATATTTAAGAGATATAAGAAGAAATAAAGTACATTACTTAGACGATAAATCAGAGGATATTCTAAGTAAAGTATCTTCAATAAGCAATCTTCCAAGTCAAGTATATGAGTTATTTAGAAATATGGATAGAAAAACTAATTTGACACCAGCTCAATATGCGAGCGAATTAGAATCGCCAGATAGAGAAAATAGAAAAAAAGCTTATCAAGATGAACTCATAACTTACAATGATAATATAAATACAATTGCAGGTTTGATTACTGGTCAAGTTAAAAAAAATATTTTTTATTCTCAGGAGAGAGGTTATGAGTCTTCTTTAGAGATGTATTTGGAATCTGATAATGTAGATGAAAAAGTATATAATAACTTAATAAGGACTGTAAATAGCAATATGGACAGTCTACACAAATATATAGATTTAAGAAAAAAAGTCTTAAAGTTAGACAAGGTTCATTCATATGATATGTTTGTGCCTATAGTTAAGGCTGCTGATAATAATATTAACTATGAAAAGGCACAAAGTATAGTATATTCAGCATTATCACCTTTAGGAAAAGAATACAATGATGTAGTATATAAAGCTTTCAATGAAAAATGGATAGATGTTTATTCACATGAAAATAAAGTAAGTGGTGGATACTGCCTATCTGTTTATGAAAATCATCCATATATACTTTTAAATTATAATAATTCATTAGGTTCAGTTTCAACTTTATCGCATGAACTTGGTCATGCTGTATACGAATACCTAAGCTCTAAGAATCAGAATTATTTGAATTCAAATCCGTCTATATTTACTCACGAGGTTGCATCCACAACTAATGAAGCATTACTTTATGAGATGCTTATAAGAGAGGCTAAAGGTAACGATGAAAAAGCTTATTATATAACACAATATTTAGACTTGATAAAAGACACTCTTTATACACAAACTATGTATGCTGAATTTGAAAAAACTATACATGAGTTAGTAGAAAAAGGAAAAAGTGTAAATGCATTAGTATTAAATGATGTTTGGGGACAACTTCTTAAAAAATATTATGGACAAAGCTATGAATTAGACCAATTATCTAAGGTCGGATGGGCGAGAATCCCACATTTTTATAATAGTTTCTATGTCTATAAATATGCTACAGGTTGTAGTGCAGGAGTAAGTTTTGCCCAAGACATATTAAAAAATGGTTCAGATAACTATATAAGTTTTCTTAAAAAAGGAAGTTCAGATTATCCAATAAATTTGTTAAAATCAAGTGGTATAAATTTAACTAATACAAAACCTATAGAAAATACAATCAAAAAATTTGACAGCTTAGTAGCAGAACTTGAAAAGTTATTATAAAGATTATTATAATCCACATGGTAAATATATCGAATTAATGATAAAATATACTAAAAGTTTAAAGTCCTATCAAGATAGGGCTTTTTATTTATTAATTAGTGGGAGATGATTCTATGCAAGTTAAAGTTAAAAAAGCTGTAATACCAGCAGCAGGTTTAGGAACTAGATTTTTGCCAGCTACAAAGGCACAACCAAAAGAAATGTTACCAATAGTTGATAAACCAACTCTACAATACATAATAGAAGAAGCTGTGGCCTCAGGAATAGAGGAAATACTAATAATAACAGGTAGAAATAAAAAGTCTATTGAAGACCACTTTGATAAATCCGTAGAATTGGAACTTGATTTAGAGAAAAAAGGTAAGAAAGAACTATTAGAGATAGTACAAAATATATCTAACATGATTAACATACATTATATAAGACAGAAAGAGCCAAAGGGGTTGGGAGATGCAATTTATTGTGCTAGGCATTTTATAGGTGATGAGCCTTTTGCAGTAATGTTAGGTGATGATATTGTAGACAATGATGTACCTTGTCTAAAGCAACTAACAGATGCATATGAAGAGTATAGAACTACAATATTAGGTGTTCAAAAAGTGAATCAAGAAGATACTAATAAATATGGTATAATAGAAGCAAAAAATATAGAAGGTAGAGTTTATAAGGTCAAAGATATGGTAGAAAAGCCAGAATCAGGAAAAGCTCCTTCAAATATTGCTATTTTAGGTAGATATATAATAACCCCTGAAATCTTTGACATTCTTAAGGATTTACCACCAGGTAAAGGTGGAGAGGTGCAACTGACAGATGCTTTAAAAATATTATCTAAGAAAGAAGCTATGTATGCGTATAATTTTGAAGGTAAGAGATATGATGTTGGTAATAAGCTAGGATTTTTAGAAGCTACTGTTGATTTCGCTCTAAAGAAGGAAGACCTTAAGGAAGATTTTATAAAGTATTTAAAACATGTTTGTAATGAATTTGATAAAGATAACGATGTGTTATACAATAATATAGGTGAAAAAATGAATTTAGATGAAGTCAATGAAGTTAGAGAACTTGAAATTCAAAAATAATTAATGAAAGGTGATGTATGGTGGCAAAATCAAGTCAGAAAAAAATTAATAGAATAATAGCTGTTGGAATCGTGGGAATTCTTGTATTAACTAGCATAACAGCTGTTTTGAGTATGATTGCAACTATGTAATATGGATAAATAACTGAAGTTGATATACATAAATATAAAAACCATATATAACTTAATGTATTTAAAAACTTACAACATTTTAGTTATATATGGTTTTTAGAATTTATAAATGTAAAAAAAATTTTTATAATAGTTGAATATTTTGATGGAAAATATTATTATAAAATATAATATAGTAATAAATTTATAAAAACGTGCTAAGATTGGACTTGAGATACAGTAATATAATAGTTAATAATGTTTTAAATTTTATTTATTGACCATAATGTATAAATAGTGATATTATTAGACTTAACTGTTTAAATAAAACTTTTCTTTTTCATGCCTTCAATTTTCAAAATAAGTATGTATATAAATGAATATATAGATGAGGAGGATTTTTTTGATTTTAGATGATAAAGTATTAGAAGGATTAGGTAGTAAGACCTTAGTTGAGCTACGAGAGATAGCTAAAGAATTAAAAATAAAATCAATTACTACATATAAGAAAAATGAGTTAATTGAGATTATAAATTCTAAAAGTAAAAATGAGGAAAAAATAAGTGAAGATAGTAAAGAAAAAAATGAAGATATTAAAGAAGACATAAAAGATAGAAAAGAAAATATAGAGCGTGAAAGTATAGAAAAAGAAGTTGAATATAAGAGCCCTACCAAATCATACAACAAGAAAGAAATAGATACTCAAAATATTTCCCAAAACCAAGAAAACAGAAGCCAAAGAAGTGATTATAGTAAGACAACAAATGTGAATGATTGTAATAAGGCATCAAATATATCTAATAGAATGGTCAGAAATAATAATAAAAATTATTATATGCCTAAACAAGTTGATGAGTCTAAGATAGTAGATGAATTCAATACATCAAAAGAAGATGAAGTAGTAGGTGTGCTTGAAATTTTGCCAGATGGATTTGGTTTTTTAAGAGGTTCAAATTATTTATCTACTGAAGGTGATGTTTACGTTTCACCATCTCAAATAAGAAGATTTAATATGAAGACAGGAGATAAGATTAAGGGGATAACTAGACATCCAAAAAGTGGAGAGAAATTTAGAGCACTTTTATATGTTCAAAAAATAAATGACGAAAATCCTGACACAGCTATACAAAGAAATGCTTTTGAGACACTGACACCAATATTTCCAGAAGAACGACTTACATTGGAAACTAATAGAAATGAAATAGCTACAAGAATTATAGATTTAATTTCTCCTATAGGAAAAGGACAAAGGGGATTGATAGTAGCACCTCCAAAAGCTGGGAAAACAATTCTTTTAAAAAGTGTTGCAAATAGCATAGCCAAAAATCATCCAAATGTTGAACTTATAGTACTCCTTATAGATGAAAGACCAGAGGAAGTTACTGATATGAAAGAATCGATTGAAGGAGATGTTATATATTCTACTTTTGACCAAGTATCAAGTCATCATGTCAAAGTTGCAGAGATGGTGCTAAATAGAGCTCAAAGATTAGTTGAACATGGTAAAGATGTAGTAATCTTACTAGATAGTATAACTAGACTAGCAAGGGCGTATAACCTTACAATATCTCCTACAGGTAGAACTTTATCTGGAGGTATTGACCCTGGTGCACTTCATGGACCTAAAAAGTTCTTTGGGGCAGCTAGAAACATTAGACAAGGTGGCTCTTTAACAATACTAGGAACAGCACTAGTTGAAACTGGTTCTAGGATGGATGATGTAATATTTGAGGAGTTTAAAGGTACAGGAAATATGGAATTACACCTAGATAGAAAATTAGCTGAAAAAAGAATATTCCCTGCAATTGATATTTATAAGTCTGGTACAAGAAGAGATGACCTATTGCTTGATGACGAAGAAAAGACAGCTCTTTGGAGATTAAGAAGAGAAATGAGTAATAATTCAGTAATGGAAATTACAGACAAAGTCATTGAGCTTATAAAAAGAACTAAGGACAATAAAGAGTTTGTAAAATCAATAAAGAATTTGTAAAATCAGTAATATAAATGTAAATATAGATTATATAAAGTAATAGAAAAATCACTTGAATGGCATAATAAGTTATGCTATAATAATGTAGTTGATAATGTAAAAAGAAAGTTAATATAATTAATTTTTTTAAATAAAGAGAAGAGGTGACTATAATGCAAAAGGAAATACAACCAAAATACAATCCAGTTGAAGTGCGTTGTGCTTGTGGGAACACATTTGTTGCTGGTTCAACTAAGGACGAAATAAAAGTTGAAATATGTTCAGAATGCCATCCATTCTATACAGGAAAACAAAAGAACATAGAAAAAGGTGGAAGAATCGACAAATTCAAGAAAAGATTCAAAATGGACTAATTTTTATAAAAGTGGAGTTGGAGGAAGCCAACTCCTATTTTATTACAAAAAAACATTCATATTCTACTTTAAACTGTCTTTTTGTATTATAATAATAAATATGTAAAATTGAGTATTTTAAATACAATAAAATGAGGTGAGTGGATGGCAAAACAAGCTGTAGGTGGGCAAGCTGTTATTGAAGGTGTAATGATGCAGTCAAAAGACAAAAGAGCAGTAGCTGTTAGAAAAAGTGATGGAGAAATAGCATTAAAAGAAGATAGAATAAAAAGTTGGGTAAGAGATAAGAATATAGATAAGATACCTTTTGTTAGGGGTTCTTTTGTTATGATAGATACAATGATTCAAGGTATAAAAAGCTTAAACTTTTCTTCAGAGTTTTTTATGGAAGAGGCTGAAGAGGATAAATTTGATTTATTCATAAAGAAAATTTTTAAAGATAAGGCAAATGATATAATTATAATATTTTCATTAGTCATAGCAATGCTACTTTCTGCTGGATTATTTATTTTTATACCTACATTGGTAGGAGGAGCTTTTTCTAAGGTAATGCCTAATGACTTTATGCTTAATTTAATAGAAGGAATCATAAGAATTGCTATATTATTTGCATATATAGTACTGATTTCACGAAGTAAGGATATAGAAAGAGTATTTCAATATCATGGAGCAGAACATAAATCTATATATTGTTATGAAAATGATTTAGAACTTACAGTAGAGAATGCTAGAAAATTTAAAAGGCTACATCCTAGATGTGGTACAAATTTTTTATTTATAGTTATGGCTGTATCAATAATATTGTTTGCATTTTTCGGCTGGCCAAATCCAATCCTTAGAATATTTATGAGAATTATATGTGTGCCTATAGTAGCAGGTTTATCTTATGAAGTAATTAGAATTCTTGGAAGATATGATAATGGATTTACTAAAGTTATTGCATATCCAGGAATGATGTTGCAATATTTTACAACAAAAGAACCTGATGATGAGCAATTAGAGGTTGCCTTAGAAGCATTAAAGGCAGTAGTAGATTAAAGAAAAGGATATTTATTATGACAATAAAAGATATAATTATTAAATATTCAGATACATTTAAAGATATAAGTGACACTCCAAGATTAGATACAGAGTTATTGTTACAAAAAGCATTAGGAGATGTTGACAGGCTATATATTCACTTAAATCTGGATAAAGAGCTAACTGAAGAACAAGAAATAAAATTTATAGGTTTTGCAAAGGAAAGATTAAATGGAAGACCAATAGCATATATAGTTGAAAATAGAGAGTTTATGGGATTAGACTTTTTTGTTAAGGAAGGTGTATTGATTCCAAGACCCGATACAGAAAATTTAGTAGAAGAAATAATTGAAATATGTAAAGGAAGAAAAGAAGTAAGTATACTAGACATAGGTACTGGTTCTGGTGCTATTACAGTAAGTTTGGCGAAGTACATTGAAAATTCTAAAATCATGTCTTTTGATATATCAGAAATAGCCTTAGAAATAGCTAAAAAAAATGCTATTATAAATGAAGTTGGTGAAAAAATAAAGTATATCAATTCCGATTTATTTACAGCAATAAGTGATAGTAATATAAAATTTGATATAATAGTTTCAAATCCTCCATATATTAAAAAACAAGATATAGAAACGCTGCACACACAAGTTAAAGATTATGAGCCATATAATGCTCTTGAAGGTGGAGAAGATGGATTGGATTTTTATAGAAAAATAACAGAACAAGGGAAGAAATATTTAAATAGGTGTGGAATATTAGCATATGAAGTTGGTCATAATCAAGCTGAAGATGTAATTAATATTATGAAAAGTAATGGATATAAAAAAATATATACAAAGAAGGATATTCAAGGCATTGATAGAGTTGTTATAGGTTACAATATATGATATAATCAACAATTGATATGTTACATTTAATCGAGGTGAAAGTATGTTAAAAAAATTAGAAGTATTGGAAGATACATATAAAGACTTAAGTGAAAAAATAGGTGATCCTGATGTAATAAATGATCAAAAAGTTTGGCAAAAGTATATAAAAGAGCATGCTGACTTAGAGCCTATTGTTATGAAATACAGAGAGTATAAAAGTGTTTTAGATAGTATAAAAGAATCAAAAGAAATTTTACAAGAAGAGTCAGATGAGGAATTAAGAGAATTAGCTAAGATGGAGTTAGCTGAGATGGAAGAAAAAGTAGCACCTCTAGAGGACGAAATAAAAATACTATTATTACCTAAAGACCCTAATGATGACAAGAACGTTATAGTTGAAATTAGAGGTGGAGCTGGAGGAGATGAAGCAGCTCTGTTTGCGGGTGATTTATTTAGAATGTATTCAAGATATGCTGAAAGAAGAAGATGGAAAATAGAATTATTAAGTGCAAGTGATACTGGAGTTGGTGGATATAAAGAAGTATCTTTTATGATAAAAGGTAAAGGTGCTTACTCAAGATTAAAGTATGAATCTGGAGTTCATAGAGTTCAAAGAATACCATCAACTGAATCTGGTGGAAGAATACACACATCAACTTCTACTGTTGCAGTATTACCAGAAGTTGAAGATGTAGAAGTTGAAATAAATCCAAATGATTTAAGAATAGACGTTTTCCGTTCTTCAGGTAATGGAGGGCAAAGTGTCAACACTACTGACTCTGCGGTTAGGGTAACACATATACCTACAGGTGAGGTAGTATCTTGTCAAGATGGAAAATCACAATTAAAAAATAAAGAGCAAGCTTTAAAAATATTAAAAGCTAGACTTTACGATAAAGCATTGGCAGAACAACACAAAGATATAGCAGCAGAAAGAAAAAGCCAAGTTGGAACAGGAGACAGATCGGAAAGAATAAGAACATATAATTTCCCTCAAGGTAGAATAAGTGACCATAGAATAAATTTAACTTTATATAAGCTAGATGCATTCTTAGATGGAGATATAGATGAAATGATAGATGCTTTAATTACTGTTGACCAAACAGAAAAAATGACTGCAATATAAGTAATGTTTTAAAGAAGCTGTTTCTTTCTAGAAATTATTTTCTATTTTGAAACAGCTATTTTGCATTTTAGGTCATGTTATCATATTCTACTGTATATAATTGTTATATACAAGTATAGGAGGGTTATATGATACTAAAAGTAACAATGATTGGTCTTTTGGCAGGTGTTATAGGGACAGGATTAGGAGGAGTAATATCAGCTATTTTTAAAAGAGAAGTTGATAAATATCTAAATTTCTTTATGGGATTATCTGGCGGAATAATGTTGGCTGTAGTGGTGTTTGATTTGATGAAAGAATCAATGGACAAAATGGGGATAATCAACACAGTTATATTTACATTTGTTGGAGCTCTTATAACTATGTACATAAAAACAAAATTAGATGCATCTGGAAGTATGGCATCTGGGTATCTTATATTCATAAGTATATTACTACATAATTTACCAGAAGGACTAGCCATTGGTTCTTCTTTTATGTCAACTGAAAGTTTGGGTATTACTCTTGCTATAGTTATAGGTCTACATAACATACCAGAAGGATTGGCTATGGCATTGGGCTTAGTTTGTAATAAAATGAAACTAAGTAAAGTTATTTTATTTACTGTAATAGCTGGATTGCCTATGGGCTTAGGAAGTTTTTTAGGTGTTTATTTTGGAGGAGTATTTACTTCTCTTATAGGAGTATTTCTTGCTACAGCAGGAGGTACTATGATGTATGTTGTATTGGAAGAAATTTTTCCACATTCTAAAAGTGTGTATTGTATAATTGGTTTTTTGTTAGGTACAATGATTGTAAACTATATATAAAATTAAAATGAAAGCAGGCATACAAAAGATGAAAACTATTATAAGTAATATTGATATAAATAATATTGATTATGAGGAAATAAAAATACAAGCAAAACTTCTTAGAGAGGGCAAAACAGTTATTTTTCCAACTGAGACAGTGTATGGTCTAGGTGCAAATGCGTTAGATGAAAATGCAGTAAAGAAGATTTATGAAGCTAAAGGGAGACCAAGTGATAATCCATTAATAGTCCATATATATGAAAAAGAAGAGGTCTATAATTTAGCCAAAGATATAAGTGATAAAGCTAAGCTTGTTATAGAAAAGCTTTGGCCAGGACCTATAACAATCATATTAAATAAGAAATATATAATTCCATATAGAACTAGTGGTGGGCTTGATACAGTTGCAATAAGGATGCCTTCTAATGTTATTGCCAGGGAAATAATAAAAGAATCTGGTATACCTATTGCAGCTCCTTCTGCAAATATATCAGGTCGACCATCTCCAACAAAAGCAAAACACGTATATGAAGAAATGAATGGAAGAGTAGATGGAATAGTTTTAGGAGGAGATTGTAATTTTGGCTTGGAGTCAACTGTATTAGACCTAACAGAAGAAACTCCTATGATACTGAGACCAGGAAGTATAACCAAGGAAGTTTTAGAGGAACTTCTTGGAGAAGTAAAGCTTGACCCATCATTAAGTAAAAAAGAAGATAATCAAAAAGCTAAAGCTCCTGGAATGAAATATAAACACTATTCTCCAAATGCAGATGTATATATTATATCTGGAAAAAGAGAAAATGTAGCAACAAAGATTAATGATATGATAAAATCTAATAAAGAAAAAGGTCTAAAGACAGGTGTAATGTGTATTAGTAGAAACAGAGAGTTTTATGATGGAGAAGTAATAGATTTAGGAAGCTCTCTTGAGGAAGTTGCAAGTAATCTGTTTGATGCCCTTATAGAAATGGATAAAAAGGGTATTGATGTCATATACTCAGAGGAGTTCCCTAAGACTGGTGTTGGACAAGCAATTATGAATAGACTACTGAAGGCAGCAGGATACAGAGTAATAAAGGCATAAAAGGGAGTTGTAAAATATGAATATACTTATTGTATGTACAGGGAATACTTGTAGAAGTCCTATGGCTGAGGCTATATTAAAGAAAGCAATTAAAGAATCTGGAAAAAATATTGAAGAATATTCTATATCATCAGCAGGTATATCTACAGTAGATGGAATGGCTGCTTCTAAAAATTCTATAGACGCATTAAAAGAAATTGGTATAGACTTATCAAATCATAGAAGTAAAGTAATTACCAAAGAATTAATCGATAAATCAGATATAATACTAACAATGACTAAATCACATAAAGAAATTTTAGTACAAGCAGTTCCAAAATGCAGAGAAAAAGTGTATACTTTTAAAGGGTTTGTAAATAAAAATGAGTCAGATATTTCTGACCCATTTGGAGGAAATTTAGATACTTATAGAAATACTATGAGAGAAATAATATATTCTGTCAACGAAATAGTAAAAAAAATATAAAACGGAGGATAAACAAATGAAGATAGGATTAGGTTGTGACCATGGAGGATATAATTTAAAACAGGAAATAATAAACTATTTAGAAGGTAAAGGTATAAAATGTGTAGATTATGGAACTAATAATGCGACAGATTCTGTTGATTATCCTGTTTATGGAGAAGTAGTTGCAAATGCAGTTATAAATAAAGAAGTAGATTATGGAATATTATGTTGTGGTACAGGAATAGGAATATCTCTAGCTGCTAATAAGGTTCCTGGGATAAGATGTGCAGTTGTATCAGATGTATTTTCTGCAAAAATGTCAAAAGCACATAATGATGCAAACATGTTATCATTAGGTGAAAGAGTTTTAGGAAAAGGTCTAGCACTTGAAATAGTTGAAGCATGGATTAATACAGATTTTGAAGGTGATAGACATGCTAGAAGAGTAAATATGATTAAATCAATAGAAGAAAAACACAATAAATAATAAAAATTACAGTTTTATCAGGAGGAATTATCAAAATGAGTAAAGTGGTAGAGACAAACCATCCATTAATACAACATAAATTAACTTTAATGAGAGATAAAAATACTGGTTCTAAAGACTTTAGAGAACTTTTAACTGAAATTGCAATGTTAATGGGATATGAAATAACAAAAGATATACCATTAAAAGATGTAGAAATAGAAACTCCTATTCAAAAAACATCATCTAAAGTAGTTGCAGGTAAAAAGTTAGCAATAATTCCAATTTTAAGAGCAGGTCTTGGAATGGTAGATGGATTAGTAAGCTTAATGCCAGCAGCAAAAGTTGGACATGTAGGACTATATAGAGACCCAGAAACATTAAAACCAGTTGAATATTATTGTAAGCTTCCTCAAGACATTGGAGAAAGAGATATAATAGTAGTTGACCCTATGCTTGCAACAGGAGGGTCTGCTGTAGCAGCTATAGATTTACTTAAATCTAAAGGAGCTAAAAGTATAAAATTAGCTAATTTAGTAGCTGCACCAGAAGGTATAGCAGAAGTACAAAAATATCATGATGATGTTGATATATATGTTGCATCAGTTGATGAAAGATTAAATGAACATGGATATATAATTCCTGGTCTTGGTGATGCTGGAGATAGATTATTTGGAACTAAATAAAAATAAATAACCATAAATATTTATTAGGGACTTTCTTATGTAGTGTATATAATTTTATGTAAGAAGGTTCCTTTTTATGTATTTTTCTCAAAATAGGAATTCTTGAATTGATAAATTTCTCGAATTGAGAATAAAAAGTTTTTACCAATTCAAAAAGAATAGCTATTTTATAGAATTCTACAAAATATTAGTTCTTTTTAATGTGGCATGTTAGTTGCTTACGATTAAATTGATATGTATTAAATGTGTTAAATGTATTAATTGAATTAAGAATGAAATATTAATAATATTATTGGGAGTGGTAATACATGAAAAATTGTATAGTGGTAAGAGGAGCTGGAGATTTAGCAACAGCAGTTATTCATAAATTACACAACAGTGGTTTTAAAGTAGTTGCTTTAGAAATAGAAGAGCCATTAGCTATAAGAAGACAAATTTCTTTTTGTGAGGCTGTTTATGAAAAAAAAGTAACCATTGAAGGCGTAGAGTGTATACTTTGCTATACTGAAAAAGAAATAGAAGAAACATTATCTCAAGGTAAGGTAGCATTGATTATAGACCCCAAAGGAGAAAAATTATCTGAGCTAAATCCAATTGTTTTGGTTGATGGGATATTAGCTAAGAAAAACTTAGGTACTACTAAAGATATGGCACCACTTACAATAGCCTTAGGTCCTGGGTTTTGTGCAGGAGAAGATGTAGATATTGTTATAGAGACAATGAGAGGTCATAATCTAGGAAGAATAATAACTAATGGAAGAGCAGAAGAAAATACAGGAGTACCAGGAGCAATAAAAGGTTTTTCAAAAGAGAGGGTAATGCATTCACAGTACAATGGAATAATAGAAAATGTATGTAAGATAGGTGATGTAGTTGAAAAGGGAGACTTACTTTGTTATATTAATGATTATGAAAAAAAACATGAAGTTAGAGCGACAATATCTGGAGTTCTTAGAGGATTACTAAAAGATGGAGCAAAGGTAAATAAAAATTTAAAAATACTAGACATAGACCCTAGAAAAGAAGAAGTTAAGAATGCTTTTACAATATCAGATAAAGCTAGATGCATAGCTGGAGGGGTTTTAGAAGCAATATTAAACAGTAGGATTTATCCAAAAAATTAATTTATATTAGATAAAGCTATTAATATTTTATTAAGATGATATAATAAATTTAATAGATTAAAGAGAGCATATAACGGGTATTTAAAATTTAAATGGTAAAAATGCTCTTTTTTTATTGGACATTCAATTAACATGTGTATATAATATAAAAATAAGTATTTATTTAGGTTGAAATCTAATAAATATATAAGACTAGTACATAAGCAAAGAGGAGAAAAGTAAATTATGAGACCATCATGGGATGAATACTTCATGGAAATTGCAGAGGTAGTGAAAAAGCGTTCAACTTGTATTAGAAGACAAGTAGGAGCTGTCATTGTAAGAGACAAACAAATATTAACAACTGGATATAATGGCTCCCCAAGAAATCTTGAACACTGTGAAAATATTGGATGTAAAAGGCAGGAATTAAATATTCCCTCAGGAGAAAGACATGAATTGTGTAGAGCATTACATGCTGAACAAAATGCCATAATACAAGCTGCTCATAATGGTATTAGTGTGGATGGGGCAACTTTGTATGTTACTACAAGACCTTGTGTTTTGTGTGCAAAAATGTGCATAAATGCAGGGATATTAAAAATTGTTTATGAAGGTGATTATCCAGATGATATGTCTACAGAATTATTAAAAGAAGCAGGGATAGAACTCATAAAATTTTAGTAGATAAAATTAGCGTGACAATAAATGTCAAATTATGACACTGAAATACACTGAAATAAAATGGTTAAAAGAAAGTATTTGAAAAATCATCAAATTAGTAGTAAGATATATTTTATAATTAAATAAATTTATGAGATAGATTAATTACATGTTATTTATTTTGTAATAATGAGGGATACTATTTATGAGTAAAAAAAATACACATATGGAAATTGCAAAGTTGTTTAGTTTAATAAGTCAAATAGGATTGATGATTGTGATATCAATATTAGGATGTACTTTCTTAGGAAAATTTTTAGATAGTAAATTAAATACTACTCCAGTTCTGACAATAATATTTTTATTGCTAGGTGTTGGAGGTGCTTTTAGTGGTGTTTATAAAACTCTAATAGTATATACACGAAGGAAGTGATATATTGGATATAAAATTACTTAACCAGGTAAGGTCAGTAACAAAGGGTATAGTAATATTTGATGTAGTTTTAATTGTGCTAATGTTGATAACATCAACATTAAGTAAACCAGTATTATTAGGACTTATATTTGGCTCTATAATAGCTATGTTAAATTTTAGGTTATTGGCGATATCACTGGAAAAATCAGTGACATTTCCTGCTGGAAAGGCACAAGCTTATGCGTCAGCACAGTATACCATTAGGTTATTTATAATGGCAGTTGTTCTAATTGCTTCAGCTAAGGTACCACATTTAAATATAATCGGAACAGCATTGGGATTATTGAGTACAAAGTTTGTCATATTATCAAAAAACTTTATAAATAAATTAAAGAGGAAGGAGGCATAAGTATGAATCAAGCGCATTATTATCTCATAGGAAACTTTAAGATTAGTGAAACAATACTAGTAAGTTGGGGAATAATGGCCTTTTTAGCGATAGCATCTTATTTTTTAACTAGAAACTTAAAAAAAGTTCCAACTAGTAAAGTCCAAATATTTTTAGAATTTGCAATAGGTGGTCTTGCTAAAATGGTTACAAATGTTATGGGCAAGAATACAATAAAAAGAATGCCATATATGATACCATACATAGGAAGTTTGTTTTTATTTTTCGCATGCTCAAATTTAAGCCCATTACTTGGATTAAGATCACCAACAACTGACCTAGATACAACTGCTGCATGGGCAATGATTACATTTTTTATGATTTATTTTGCAGGAGTTAAATTTAAAGGGTTATCATACTTTAAAGAATTGGCTCAACCACTTGCCATAATGTTGCCAATTAATATTATAGGTGAGCTAGCTAGACCAATATCATTAAGTTTCCGTCCATTTGGAAATATTTTAGGGGGAACAATTATAATGGGTCTGTTTTATCAACTTTTAGGTTTTATATCTAGTTTAATACCAGGGTTATCAATACCAATTGGACAGATATTAATACCAGTTCCATTACACTTGTATTTTGACTTATTTGCAGGATTGTTACAGGCATATATATTTATAATGTTAACAATGGTGTTTATATCAAGTGCAGGAGAACTAGATTAAGAAATCAACTTATATTAAGATAAAAAATAAAATAATTTAAAAATTTAAAGTTTTAAGGAGGAAATAATTATGGAAACAGCAATAGTAGCGGCAGCATCAGCAATAGGAGCAGGAATAGCAGTTGCAACAGGTATAGGTGCAGGTATAGGTCAAGGTGTAGCAGCAGGTAAAGCTGCAGAAGCAGTAGGAAACCAACCAGAAGCTAAAGGTGATATAACTTCAACTTTATTACTAGGTGTTGCTATAGCAGAGTCTTCAGCAATATATGGTTTGGTTGTATCAATAATACTTCTATTCGTAAATCCATTCTTTAAATACTTAGGAATGTAGATTTAGTCCTTAAATATTTTGAGATAGGTTTATAGGTAAATCATCTCAAACTTATAATCATGAGATGAACTTTATCATCTCGTGATTATAAGTAGTTATGATTTATGGAAAGGAGGATAATTATGGAAAAAGCACTAGTAGGTATAACATGGGAATTTGTGTTCCAAATTGTTAATACTTTTATAATATTTTTACTTCTGAGAAAGCTTTTATTCAAGCCAGTATTAAATATAATTGAATCAAGAGAAAATGATATTAAAAATGATTTGGCAGAAGGCGAAAAAGCAAAAAATGAAGGTTTAGCTTTGAAAAAAGAATATGAGTCAAAAATCAATTTTGCTAAAGATGAAGGTCAAGAAATCATAAAACAAGCAACTATAAGAGCAGAGCAGAAATCAGATGATATAGTAAATACTGCAAAGAAAGATGCTCTTGATATAAAAAATAAAGCAAACAAAGATATAGAACAAGAAAGACAAAAGGTTATAAATGAAATCAAGAATGATATATCTAACATAGCACTACTTGCAGCATCTAAGGTTATTGAAAAAGATTTAGATAAATCTAAACATGAGGAATTGATAGAAAACTTTATAAAAGAGGTAGGGGAAGCTAAATGATAAATGTAATAGCAAACAGATATGCCGAAGCCCTATTTCAATTAGGAGAAGAAGAAAATTCAACTGATGTATTATTTAAAGAATTAGAAAAAGTAGTAGATATGATGACTAAAGTTAGTAAAGATTTCTACAAAGTTTTAAAATCACCATTAGTTTCAAAATCAGAGAAGAAAAACTTGGTAGAAATTATTTTTAGTAAAGAAGTAAGTCTTAATATGAAAAACTTTTTAAAAGTTTTAGTAGACAAAGATAGAGTATCATATTTAGAAGATATAGAATTAGCCTATAAAGAATTATTAAATAAGAAAAATAATGTAATTGATGGTGTAGCAATAAGTGCTATTCCAATGAGTGAAACAGATATTAAAGAACTTGAAGTTAAACTTTCAAATCAATACAACAAAAATGTTACTATAGAAAATGTCGTTGACAAGACTATACTAGGGGGAGTTCTAGTTAGAATTGGAAATGAGCAGATAGATGGCACTGTAAAAACTCGTCTAGATAAGATGAAAGAAAAGCTATCTGAAGTAATATCTTAAGAATGGTGGTGAACCCATGAACTTAAAACCTGAAGAAATAAGTTCTATAATTAAACAGCAAATAAAAAATTATGAGAATAAAGTTGAGTTGACAGATACAGGTAGTGTTTTAACAGTTGGGGACGGTATAGCGAGTGTATATGGACTAGAAAAAGCTATGTCTGGTGAGTTACTAGAGTTCCCTGGTGAAATATATGGTATGGCACTTAACTTAGAAGAAGAAGTAGTTGGAGCTGTTATACTTGGAGATGACAGTACAATAAAAGAAGGCGATATAGTTAAGAGAACTGGAAGAATAGTTGAAGTTCCAGTTGGAGAAGCTTTAATAGGTAGAGTTGTAAACTCTCTAGGTCAACCAATAGATGGAAAAGGACCTATAACATATACAAAAACTAGACCAGTTGAATCTGAGGCACCTGGTATAATAGATAGAAGGTCTGTTTATGAACCATTACAAACAGGAATTAAATCAATAGATTCAATGATACCAATTGGTAGAGGTCAAAGAGAGTTAATAATAGGTGACAGACAAACTGGTAAAACATCTATAGTTATTGACACTATATTAAATCAAAAAGGAAAAGATGTTATCTGTATATATGTAGCAATTGGTCAAAAACGTTCTACTATAGCTCAATTAGTTAGTTCTTTAGAAAAAGGTGGAGCTTTAGACTATACAATAGTAGTTTCAGCAACAGCATCTGAATCAGCACCACTTCAATATATAGCACCATATGCTGGAGCAGCTATGGGTGAAGAATTTATGTACAATGGAAAACATGTACTTATAGTGTATGATGATTTAAGTAAACAAGCTGTTGCATATAGAGAAATGTCATTATTACTTAGAAGACCACCAGGACGTGAGGCATACCCTGGAGATGTATTCTATTTACATTCAAGATTACTTGAAAGAGCAGCTAAGTTATCTGATGAATTGGGTGGAGGTTCAATGACTGCCTTACCTATAATAGAAACTCAAGCTGGTGACGTTTCTGCATATATACCAACTAATGTTATATCTATAACAGATGGTCAAATATACTTACAACCAGAGTTATTCTATTCAGGTGTAAGACCAGCAGTTGACCCTGGTATATCAGTATCAAGGGTTGGTGGTTCTGCGCAAATTAAAGCAATGAAAAAAGTTGCAGGTACATTAAAACTTGCATATTCACAATATAGAGAACTTGCAGCATTCTCACAATTTGGTTCTGACTTAGATGAAGATACTAAAAAGAGACTTGCTCAAGGTGAAAGAATCGTTGAGATATTAAAACAAGGTGAGCATCAACCAATAAAAGTTGAAAATCAAGTTATGATAATATACGCTGTTATAAATAATCATCTAGAGGATATTCCAATAGATAATATAGCTAGATTTGAATCAGAATTGTATGCATTTGTAGATAATAATTATCCAGAAATATCAAGAAAAATATTAAGTGGAGATGACTTCACTCATGATTTAACAGATGCAATAAATGAATTTAAAGAAAAGTTTGTTGTTGAAGTATAATCCTTTTTAAAAAAGGAGGTAAATTAATTGGCAGGAGCTGGAATTAAAGCAATCAAAACACGTATGGGAAGTGTTGAAAGTACAAAGCAAATAACTAAAGCGATGGAACTAGTTGCATCTTCTAAGCTTAGAAAAGCAAAAGAAAAAGCTGAAAATTCAAGAGAATATTTTAATACTTTGTACGATACAGTAAAAGATATTGCCCAAACAACACGTGGAGTTAGAAATGAATTTTTAAAAGAAAGAGAAGTAAAAAACAAATGCTATATAGTAGTAGCTGGAGATAGAGGACTTGCAGGTGGATACAATTCCAATGTATTAAAGGAATCTGTGTCTCATATGGAAGGTAAAAAGGAAACAGTTATTACTGTTGGAAAGAAAGCTCATGAATTTTTTAATAAAAGAAACTACAATATAGCAAAAGATATAAATAGTGTTGAAGCTTGTGGATATGAAGATGCGATAGAAATTTCACAAACTATTATTGACCTGTATAAAAAAGGTGAAGTAGATGAGGTTTATATTGCTTATACAAAATTTAAGTCAGCTTTATCACAGGAAGTTGAAATTTTAAAATTGCTTCCATTAGTTTTTGAAAAAGATACAGATGAACAAGGCGTTGTAATAAAAGAAGAAAAACAAAGTAAATCAAAAGTACAATATATACCATCAGCAGAAGCAGTTTTAAGTTATATTGTACCTCAGTTTATATCAGGTACAGTATATGGTGGAATTTTGGAATCTTTTGCTTCAGAGCAAGGTGCTCGAAGAACTGCGATGGAATCGGCCACAGACAATGCAAATGAAATGCTATCTAATTTAGAGTTAAGTTATAACAGAGCAAGACAGTCAGCTGTAACTCAAGAAATAACAGAGATAGTTGGCGGAGTTGAAGCTCTAAAATAGGGAGGTTAGGAAATGGCAAATGTAGGTAAAGTAGTACAGATTGTAGGAGCTGTACTAGATGTTAAGTTTGATAGTGAACAAAGCCTACCTAACTTATTAAATGCGTTAGTGATAAAGTTAGGAGATAAAGAAATAGTTGCAGAAGTTGCTCAACATATAGGTGATGATACTGTAAGATGTATAGCTATGAGTGCAACTGATGGACTTGTAAGAGGTATGGAAGTTGTAGATACAGGAGAACCAATAAGTGTTCCTGTTGGAGATGAAACTTTAGGTAGAATATTCAATGTTCTTGGAAAACCAGTTGATGGAAAACCAGCTCCAAAATCTGCACCTAAATTACCTATACATAGACCAGCACCAGCATATGATGAACTAGAAACTACAGCTGAAATACTAGAAACTGGTATTAAGGTAGTTGACTTACTAGCGCCATATTTGAAAGGTGGAAAAATAGGTCTGTTTGGAGGAGCAGGAGTAGGAAAGACAGTTTTAATACAAGAACTTATAAACAATATCGCTAAACAACATGGTGGTATTTCTGTATTCTCAGGAGTAGGAGAAAGAACAAGAGAAGGTAATGACCTTTATGGAGAAATGAGTGAGTCTGGCGTTATAAATAAAACTGCTCTAGTATTTGGTCAGATGAATGAACCACCTGGAGCGAGAATGAGAGTTGCCTTAACTGGACTTACAATGGCAGAACATTTTAGAGATGAGCAAGGACAAGACGTTTTACTTTTTGTTGATAATATATTCCGTTTCACACAAGCTGGTTCAGAAGTTTCAGCACTTCTAGGACGTATGCCATCAGCTGTTGGTTATCAACCAACATTAGCTACTGAAATGGGTGCACTTCAAGAGAGAATAACGTCAACTAAAAAAGGCTCAATAACATCTGTTCAAGCAGTATATGTACCAGCAGATGACTTAACTGACCCAGCACCAGCTACAACATTCTCTCACTTAGATGCAAAAACAGTTTTATCAAGACAAATATCATCATTGGGTATATATCCGGCAGTTGACCCTCTTGAATCTACATCAAGAATTCTTGACCCTAGTATAGTAGGAAAAGAACATTATGAAGTAGCCAGAGGTGTACAATCGATACTTCAAAGATATAAAGAACTTCAAGATATAATTGCTATACTTGGTATGGATGAACTATCTGATGAAGATAAGTTAATAGTTGCACGTGCTAGAAAGATACAAAGATTCTTATCTCAATCATTTACAGTTGCTGAGCAATTTACAGGAAATCCAGGTCAATATGTTCCTGTTAAAGAGACTGTAAGAGGATTTAAAGAAATTCTTGAAGGTAAACATGATGACTTACCAGAGTCAGCATTCCTATTTGTAGGGACAATAGAAGACGCTGTTAAAAAAGCGAAGGGAAGTATGTAGTCATGGCTAGTGAATTTTCATTGAAGGTTGTAACTCCAAATAATACTTTTTATGATGGAGACGTTGAAATGATAGTAGTTAGAACTACAAAAGGAGACAAAGGGGTATTGAAAGGTCATATACCATTTGTTTCAGGTATAACTGTAGGAACTTTAAAGATAAAAAAAGATGGAAGCTTTAAAGAGGCGAAAATAGCAGAAGGATTCGTTAATGTGGCTCAAGATAAAACTGTCATATTGACAGAATCTGCTGAGTGGATTTAGTAATTTAATTTAGAATGTAAAAAGTCATTTTGACCAAAAATATTTTGGGTGAAATGACTTTTTGCGTTTCGGCGTTAATAAAATAACAATAAGATTGTAATCTTTTAGTGATAATAAATTCACAAAATGTTTGAATTTACTGCAAAATTATGTTGTAATTAATAAGATAAAGAAGATTTAGATAGCTTTTATACAAGTGAAAATATCCTCATATAAGAAATACATATAAAATTTTTATAAAATTTAAAAAATTTGCTTAGTTGTGTAGTATAATAAATAATATAATAGATTTGTATATAATATTCATTACAAATAACTTTAAAAGTTACAGTTTTATTATAATGATTATTAAATTAAGGTAAGTAACATAAACTAAATAATAATATGTATTATTGATAGTAAATTTATAAATTCATTATTAATTATTGAAAGAAGTATTATAAATTTTCTGGAGGAAAAATGAATATATTTGATATTGGTGTAGACATAATTGAAATTGACAGAATAAGAAAAGCTGTAGAAAAAAATAATAGGTTTTTGGAGAAAATATTTACATATAGAGAAATAGAGTATTTTAATTCTAAGAATTTTAAAGCAGAAAGTATAGCAGGTAATTTCGCAGCTAAGGAAGCTATAAGTAAATCTATAGGTACAGGGATTAGAGTGTTTAACTTTAAAGATATAGAAGTTCTCAGAAATGAGATGGGAAAACCAATAGTAAAAACTTATAATAATCTAGCAAAAATGTGCATAGATTATAATGTTTTAGAAATAAAAGTTTCAATATCACATTCAAAAGATTATGCTGTAGCAAATGCGATAACCATAATTAAGGACTAAGGAGTGATTACATTATGATGGATAAAACAGCAAAAGAAATAATGACAACAGATGTAATAGTAGCAAAACAAAATGATAGTATAGCAGATGTAGCCAATATGCTAATTGCAGAAAAAATAGGAGGTCTGCCAGTTGTAGATTCAGAGAATAGAGTTGTTGGAATAATTTCTGAAACAGATATTCTTAAAAAAGAAAAATATATAGAAGCACCTCTCTATATAAATCTATTACAAGGATTGATTTTCTTAGATGATTTAAAAAAGGTAGAAAAAGATATAAAACAAGTAGCTGCTTATAAGGTTGGAGAACTTATGTCTAAAGATATAATAAAGGTTCATGAAGATGATAAGTTTGATGATGTAGCTAATATAATGATTAAAAAATCAATAAACAGAGTTCCTGTAGTAGATGATGACAATAAACTTAAAGGTATAATTTGTAGATATGATATAATAAAAGCTTTATACAATGAATAAACTGAAGTAGGAGGTGTGATGTGAGAAAAAAGTGGACCATAGTATGTATTATGTTCTTGGCACTGGTTATAATTGTAATAGGATGCCAAAAACGACAGTCCACAAAAGAAGAAGTATACAAAGATTTTCAAAAGCAGATTTCTGATATGAATTATTATAGTTGTAAAGCTGAAGTAGAAGTAGTTGGAAATAGAAGCCCACACAATTATGTTTTAATTCATACTTATAAAAAAACCGATAACTATAAATTAGAAGTAATTTCCCCAAAACATTTAAAAGGGAAAAGTATAGAGTATCAAGGCGATAAAATATTAGTTAAAAATCCAAATATTAGTGATATAGTGGAGTTACCTAATACAGGAAAAAATAATCAATATCTTTTTATAGGAGACTTTATAAAAAACTATCTTCAAAACGAAGAGATGAAAGTAAAGTTATCCAAAGGACATTTGGTTTTAGAGACTTTTATTCCTGGGGATAATGAATATTTTAATAAGCAAGTATTGTATGTAAATGCTGACACAAAAAGTCCTGAAAAAATGGAAGTATTGGATAAGGAGGGAGTGCCAAGATTTACAGTAAAATACAAAGATTTTGAATACAGAAACTAAGGGGGACTAAAGAAATGCAAAAAATAACAGTGCCTACATGGGTAGAGATAAATCTAGATAACTTAAGATTTAACTTAAACAATATTAAAAATTTATTAGAAGAAGATATTAAGGTTTGTGGAGTAATAAAAGCTGATGCATATGGACATGGTGCAGTAGAAGTTGCAAAATTACTAGAAAAAGAAAAGGTAGATTATTTAGCAGTGGCAAGAACTGCTGAAGGAATTGAACTTAGACAAAATGGCATAACACTTCCTATTTTGAACTTGGGATATACTCCAGACGAAGCTTTCGAAGATTCTATAAAAAATAAAATAACTATGACAGTTTATTCTTTAGAAACAGCACAAAAGATAAACGAAATTGCAAAATCTTTAGAGAAAAAAGCCTGTGTTCATGTTAAGATAGACTCAGGAATGACTAGAATAGGTTTCCAACCTAATGAGGAGTCAGTACAGGAAATAATAAAATTAAATAAATTAGAATATATAGATTTAGAAGGTATGTTTACTCATTTTGCTACAGCTGATGAAGTAAGTAAAGAGTACACTTATAAACAAGCTAATAATTATAAATTTATGTCTGATAAGTTGGATGAGGCTGGTGTAAAAATAGCTATAAAACATGTATCAAACAGTGCAGCCATTATGGATTGCCCTGATTTAAGATTAAATATGGTAAGAGCAGGAATAATATTATATGGTCATTATCCATCTGATGATGTATTTAAAGATAGATTAGAATTAAGACCAGCCATGAAATTAAAATCAAAAATCGGACATATAAAACAAGTTGAACCAGGTGTAGGAATAAGTTATGGACTAAAATACACAACTACTGGTAAAGAAACAATAGCTACAGTTCCAATTGGATACGCAGATGGATTTACTAGAATTCAAAAAAATCCTAAGGTTCTTATTAAAGGAGAAGTGTTTGATGTAGTTGGTAGAATTTGTATGGATCAAATAATGGTTAGAATTGACAAAGATATAGACATAAAAGTTGGAGATGAGGTTATACTATTTGGAGAAGGCGAAGTTACAGCTGAGCGTATAGCTAAAGACTTAGGAACTATAAACTATGAAGTGTTATGTATGATATCAAGAAGAGTTGACCGTGTTTATATGGAAAATAATGAGCTTGTACAAATAAACAGTTATTTGCTAAAATAAAACCATGATATTATAATCTGGGAGGCGATTTTGTGTACGATAAGAGTAAAGAAAAAATAGAAGTTACTTTACCAGATTCTCTGATTTCTGAAGTTGATAGTATAGTTCAGATGGAGAACAGTAACAGAGAAGATTTTGCAAAAGCTGCTTTTCAGTTCTATATAACTCAGAAAAAGAGAATTCATATTAAAGAATCTATGAAAACGGGTTATAGAGAAATGGGTCAAATTAATCTGTCACTAGCTGAATTAGGTATGACAGTTGAAGAAGTATCTTCTGATGATAAAAATGAAGGGAAGATTGCCCAAGGTGAGTACTAATTGTGAAATAAAGCGTGGTGATTTATATTACGCTGATTTAAGTCCAGTTGTTGGTTCAGAGCAGGGAGGCGTTAGACCTGTTCTGATAATACAAAATGATGTAGGTAATAAATATAGTCCTACAGTTATAGTATCAGCTATAACATCTCAGATTAATAAAGCCAAATTACCTACTCATGTAGAGATAAGTTCCAATGAATATGGGCTTAATAAAGACTCAGTAATTCTTTTAGAGCAAATTAGAACCATTGATAAAAAGAGGCTGAGGGAAAAAATTGGTTGTCTAGATGAAAATATGATGATAAAAGTAGATGATGGACTTCAAATAAGTTTAGGATTATTTACTTTTTAAAGAGGGATTTGTCTTTTATTAGACAATCCCTTTTTTCTTTGAAAATATTTCTTAGGGTTTAATTTTAATGGGATATGTTAATAAAATTAAAAATAACGCAAAAAAATAGCATAAAAGTGATATAATAATATGGAATTGATATAAAATTACGAACTCAAGGGAGGTAATTGCATGAGAGACCATAAAGGATTAAATGAGATTGCGCGTATCATAAGAAGAGATATAGTCTCAATGATACATAGAGCCAAATCTGGACATCCAGGAGGGTCATTATCAGTAGTTGAAATACTTACTGCGTTATACTTTGATGAAATGAATGTGGATTCTTCAAATCCTAAAATGGAGGATAGAGATAGATTTGTATTATCAAAAGGACATGCTGCACCAGCATTATATGCTACATTGGCTGAAAAAGGATATTTTGATAAGGAAGAACTAAATGGGCTAAGGAAAATCGGTAGGATGTTACAAGGTCATCCAGATATGAAAGTAACACCAGGAGTAGAGATATCTACAGGTTCTTTAGGTCAGGGTTTTTCAGTTGCTTGTGGTATGGCTATGGCATCAAAGCTGGATAATGCTCCATGGAATGTATATACTTTACTTGGTGATGGTGAAGTTCAAGAGGGGATTGTTTGGGAAGCTGCTATGAGTGCTGCACATTATAAGCTTGATAATCTAATTGCTTTTTTAGACAATAATGGACTTCAAATAGATGGAGATACAGAAAGTGTAATGAGTTTAGGTTCAATAGTTGATAAATTTAAAGCTTTTGGGTGGAATGTAATTGAAATAGATGGGCATGATTTTGACCAAATATTTGCTGCTCTTGATATGGCTAAATCAACAGTTAAAAAACCTACAATGATAATTGCAAAGACCATAAAAGGCAAAGGAATATCTTTTATGGAAAATCAAGCAGGATGGCATGGGACAGCTCCAAGTGATGAGGAGTTAGAAAAGGCATTACTTGAATTAGGAGGTGCTGACAATGAGTAAAATGGCTACGAGAGAAGCATATGGTAAAGCATTAGTAAAACTAGGTCAAATAAATGACAATGTTGTAGTATTGGATGCAGATTTATCAAAATCTACAAAAACACATGATTTCTACAAAGCATTTCCAGATAGATTTTTTAATATGGGTATAGCTGAACAAAATTTAATAGGCGCTGCTTGTGGATTATCGACTGCTGGCAAAATACCTTTTGCAAGTACTTTTGCTATGTTTGCTACAGGAAGAGCCTTTGAGATTATAAGAAATTCAGTTTGTTATCCAAAGCTAAATGTAAAGATATGTGCTACTCATGCAGGTCTTACTGTTGGAGAGGATGGAGCATCTCACGAAAGTGTAGAAGATATTGCAATAATGAGAGCTATACCAAATATGACAGTTCTTGTTCCAGCTGATGGAGTTGAAACAGAGAAAATGATTTTTGAAATAGCTAAGTATAATGGACCTGTTTATGTTAGACTAGGAAGAAGTTCAGTTCCGGTTTTATTTGATGAAGACTATACATTTGAAATAGGAAAAGGTGCAGTCTTAAGAGATGGGAAGGATGTATCAATTATAGCTTGTGGAATTATGGTAAATGAAGCTCTATTGGCACAAGAAAAGTTGCAAGAAGAAGGTATAAGTGCTAGAGTTATAAACATGTCTACAATAAAACCTATAGACAAAGATTTAATATTGAAATCAGCAAAAGAAACGAATGCTATTGTAACTGTAGAAGAACATAGCATAATTGGAGGATTAGGTTCTGCTGTAAGTGAGGTAGTAGGGGAGTCTTATCCAGCTATCGTAAAAAAAGTTGGAATTAAAGATTCATTTGGCGAATCTGGTGCTCCAAATGAATTGTTAAAAAAATATGAATTAACTTGTGATGACATAGTAAAGGTTGTGAAAGAAGCTATTATTGCCAAAAGAATATAAGAGATGTAAATTATTCATGTTTGTTAATAATATAATATATTTAAAGGAGAGGTATAAAGTACTATATTAATTTATATCTCTCTTTTTTGTACATGATATCAATATATCAAAATTGTAATAAAATATTCAAATTTTTACAAAAATAGAGAAAATATTCAAATATATATTGACTATTCAGAAAAATATGACTAATATATAATTTATAGAGAAATTAATTTTATATATAATGACCACCTATATAAAAGAGAATCTAAGAAAATTATGAAAGGAGGTTTGTGGTATAAAAACATATTATAAGTTTTAAGTCATTATACTAAAAAACTATAAAACAGGTATCATGTATTTTATGTTAAAGGAAATTGTAAGTAGTTTATCGAATTGTTTAAGCAGATGAAAAAATTTCACATGGGGAGGTAACTGAGATATGTCAGAGAAAGTAAATGTTAAAACAGTCATCAGTTTCGCAGGTGCGTATGTAGCAACAGTAATCGGTTCTGGATTTGCAACAGGACAGGAAATAATGCAATTCTTCTCTTTTTATGGTTTTGCAGGTATTATTGGTGGGATAATTTCAATGGTATTATTCTCATGGATGGGTGCTTCAGTTATGTCAAAAGGTAAAGAACTTCAACTTAAAGAACCTATCAAAATTTATCGTGTTTATTGTGGTAAGTATTTAGGAATATTCTTTGAGTGGTTTGGACCTTTATTCTTATTTGGTGTTTTCGTAGTAATGATTTCAGGAGCAGGAGCAACTTTAACTGAATACTATGGATTAAACCCATTTGTAGGTAGAGTAGGTATGGCAATAGTAGCATTATTAACTGTTTCACTAGGTCTTGATAAATTATCAAAGATACTAGGTGGAATAGGACCTATAATAATAATCTTTACACTTTTAGTTGGTTGTATAAGTTTAGCTAACAATATAGGTAATATAGGAGAAGCTGCACAAGTTCTTAATACTGTGAAGATATCTAAACCAGTTCCAAATGCTTACCTATCTGGTGTAATATATACTACTTATAACACAATTGTTGTTATGGCATTCTTAACTGGATTAGGAGCAAGTGCTGCTAATAAAAAAGAAGCTATTTGTGGTGGTATATTAGGTGGGGTAGCACTTATGGCAGCAGCTATAATGATGCACTTAGCTATTCTTTCTGATATAGGAAGCTTATATTCAAAAGCAATACCTTCATTATTCTTAGCTGATAAGATTTCACCAACAGTTGGAGTTTTATTCTCAATAATTCTTATATTAGGTATATATACAACAGCTGTACCTTTATTATGGTCAGTAACTAATAGATTTGTAGAAGATAATCATCCTAAATTTAAGCTAATAACTTTAATAACAGCTATATTAGGTCTTATAGGTGGATTCCTACCATTTGATAAGCTGGTTGGTATTTTATATCCATATACTGGATATATGGGCGTCATAATACTGGTTTGTGTTCTTTATAGACAGATTACAAAAACATCTGGATATCAAGAAGGAGTTAATGGCAAATAAATATTTTAAGATTGTAAACCAAAGAGCTATATGAAAACAATTAATTGTTTTCATATAG
>NZ_JAGWCX010000032.1:0-45628 GCF_020657775.1 Clostridioides sp. ZZV14-6345
ATACAAACATGTAAATATTTACATGTTTGTATTTACATATAGAAAAAATTGTGATAATCTTAACTAAGAAATTCTATTTAATAAATTTATCGAGGAGGAGAGTAATGAATTTAACGCAAAAAAGATGGATTATATTAATTGCAAGTTGTTTCATCAATTTATGTATTGGCTCAATATATGCGTGGAGTGTATTTGCATCACCTATGGCAGAATATTTAAATAGTATTGCTGGAACAACTTTTACAGCTGCTAGTTTAGCAATTGTATTTACAGTTACAAACTCAGTTGGACCTATTACTATGATTACAGGGGGAATGATAAATGATAAATTTGGTCCTAAAAAGGTTGTATTTGTAGGAGGATTAGTTTTTGGTATAGGTATGATATTGGCAGGTTTTTCAAAAGGATTGCCTATGTTGATTTTATCATATGGGATAATAACAGGTCTTGGAGTTGGTATGGTTTATGGATGTACAATAAGTAATTCAATTAAATTTTTTCCAGATAAAAGTGGATTAGTTGGTGGTATAACAACAGCAGCTTATGGGTTTAGTTCAGTAATAATGCCTCCAGTTACTAATTGGATAATTAATAAATACGGAGTAACCTCTGCATTTAAATCAATAGGTTTAGTATTTCTTATAATTGTATGTGTTTCTTCTTTCTTTATTAAAAAATGTCCAGCAGATTTCACACCAGAAGGATGGGTACCACCAGAGAAAAAGGGAAAAGTAAGAGTTGTTATTAATAAGAATTGGAAAGAAATGCTTTCAACACCTATATTTTATCTAATGATTATAATATTAACTTGCGGAGCTTTCTATGGATTAATGTGTGTGTCATTAGCATCTTCTCTAGCAACAAATATGATTGGGATGACAAGTTCAGATGCAGCGATAGTAGTTTCAATTTTAGCCTTGTTCAATACATTAGGTCGTATTGTTGCAGGATATATCTCAGATAAAATTGGTAGAATAAATACTTTAGCAGGTGCATTAGTTATTTCAATTTTTGGTTTATTATGTTTGTTATTCTCAAGAGAAGGAGATGTAGCAACATTCTATATTGGAATAATAATTATAGGTATATGCTTTGGTTCATTTATGGGAATTTTCCCAGGATTTACAGTAGATAAATTTGGACCTAAAAATAATAGTGTAAATTATGGAATCATGTTTATTGGATTTGCTTTTGCAGGATATATTGGACCTGCAGTGATGAAAAATGTATATGCTGCAGATGGCAATTATCAAAGGGCTTTCATTATAGCTATAATTATAGCTTTAATAGGTTTTATGTTAACATTTTTATATAAATATATAAATAAAATACAAAATTTAAAAATAGAAAATCTAATGAAGGGAGATATAAAAGATGGAAAGAAAATATCCAAATCTATGTAAGCCAATTAAAATTGGAAATGTAACATTCAAAAACAGAATGTTTTCAGCACCTATGGGGGGAACAGACATAACAGCAGATTGTACAATTGGCTCAAAATCAACAACCTTTTACGAATTAAGAGCAAGAGGTGGAGCAGGTGCAGTTACAATTAGTGAATGTATGGTTCATCCAGAAACAGATGGCTCACATGCATATCATCTAGATTTAAAAACAGTTGACTCTTTAGCAAGTTTTACTTACACAGCAGATGCAATTCGTCGTCATGGAGCAATACCAAGTGTAGAGCTATCTCATTCAGGACAATATTCAGGAACTTATTTAGTTGACAAAGATAAGAAGCGAGGATTATCACAATGGGGAGTAAGTCCTAGTGTTCGTCCTGATGGATTAGAGATAAAAGAACTTACAGAAGAAATAATTGCTGAAATAGTAGAGTCGTATGGAAATGTTGCAGCATTGGCTAAGAGAGCAGGGTTTGAGATGATTATGATTCATGGTGGACATGGATGGTTAATCAATCAATTCTTATCACCTTACTTTAACAAAAGAACTGACAAATATGGTGGTTCTTTAGAAAACAGAGTTCGTTTTGCTAAAGAAGTTTTAGATAGTGTTCGTAAAGCAGTAGGTTCAGGATTCCCAATAGAGTTTAGAATGAGTGGTTCTGAATTATTTGAGGGAGGGTATGATTTAGATTATGGAATAGAAATTGCTAAATTATTGGAATCAAGAGTAGATTTACTTCATGTATCAGCAGGTACATACCAAAGAGGGTTTGCAGTAACACACCCTTCTATGTTCCTAGAGCATGGATGTAATGTATACCTTGCAGAAGAAATTAAAAAACATGTAAGTATTCCAGTTGCTACTATAGGAGCATTAAATGACCCAGAAATGATGGAAGAGATAATTGCTAGTGGAAAAGCAGATGTTATTTATATGGCTCGTGCATTACTAGCTGACCACGAATTACCAAGAAAAGTTATGAGTAATCAAGATGAAAACATAGTAAAATGTCTAAGATGTTTCACTTGTATGGCAGAACGTGCTACCACATCTACAAGACGTTGCACTGTTAATCCACTTATTGGACGTGAATTAGATGGAACTGAAGTTGTTCCAGTATTAAAACCTAAAAAAGTATTAATAGCAGGTGGTGGACCAGGAGGATTGCAAGCAGCCATTACAGCTGCAAAGCGTGGACATAAAGTAATACTTTGTGAAAAGACTAATGAATTAGGTGGAATTTTAAAGGGAGAACAAGCACTTCCATTTAAGTACGAAATGTATGAATTAGGAAATACTTTTGGAAAAATAGCAAAAGATTTAGGTGTTGAAGTACGTTTAAATACAACAGTTACAAAAGAATATGTTGAAAATGAAAATGTTGATGCATTAATTATAGCAGTAGGGTCTGAACCTCTAGTTCCGCCAATAGAGGGGCTTGATGGAGAAAATGTAGTAATAGTTAATGACTATTACCTAGAAAAAGAAAAAGTCACTGACGAAGTAGTAGTTTTAGGTGGGGGATTAGCAGGGTGTGAAGCTGCAATTCACTTAGCTCAAGAAGGAAAGACTGTTCACTTAGTAGAGATGAGAGCAGAGCTTGCTCCAGATGCAAATATAAGACATCGTCCAATATTACTACAAGAAATAGAAAAACAAGGTATATATGTATATACAGAGCATAAAGGTTTAAGTGTAACAACAGAAGGTGTAGTATGTATGAATAAATCTGGAAATAAAATAAATGTTCCAGGAACTTCGGTAATATGTGCACTTGGACAAAAACCAAGAAGAGAAGTGGTAGATACTTTACTTGATTGTGCTCCATATGTAGCTCAAATTGGAGATTGTGTGCGTGCTTCTACAATAACAACTGCAGTATACCAAGGGCATCATGCTGCGCTAGATATATAGTTAAAAAGAAGTAGATAGTATTGTTTTATTATAAAAAAGGAGTGTCTCAAAATGAACTTTTTAGTTCATGAGACATTCTTTTTTTGTATGAAATAAAATAAGTCAGAAGATATTAAAGATGCTGTATTTCAAGTTATGAATGACAATGGATACAAAGAAAATGCAATTAAACTATCAAAAAGCTTTTATAATTCAGGAGGTTCAAATTAAGCAAAATACTGACAGTGTGGTCTTTTAACTTACCAGTTGGGGCATATATATTGATGCTAAATATGAGGGATGTTATATTTTAATAAAAAAGATAATATCCTTTTTTTAGTGCATTATATTAAGTTTTAAACAATAAATTAAGGAGTATCAATATTTTTATAGTGATAATTATTATGTTCTATATGTAAATAAAGTAATGTTACAAATTTATGATATGGAAAATAATAATAAATTTTTAAGAAGCAATAAAGAATTAAAAGGTGTGAAGTATCCACCAATTTACCTTAAAGATAATTTGGATAAATGATTTATGATACTTAAAAATTTTGTTATGATAACTCACAATGCTGAAATAGCTAATGATTCAGATAATGTTATAAATATTAGTGATAGTAAAATAATATCAATTTAGTATCTAAACTTTATTAGGTAATTGTATAAAAGAGCCTATACTTATAGAATTAAAAAATATTTAGGAAATCGTTGACAGATTTACATAGATGGTATAAGATATAGGATATAAAATTAAACAAAAAAGAATTCTAATTATGGCGACGTAGTCATAATTTTGAGTATGTTACTGATTAGCAGGCAGAACTCAAGTATATATGTGAAAAATAGAGGAATACTCTATACATATATGCTTGGGTTCTTTTTATTGAAAGGAGGAATATATGAAAATAGTTCAGATTTTAAATAACAATGTAGCCTTAGTAAAAAGAGGTAAAAACGAAATTATTGTATTTGTCAAAGGAATTGGCTTTAAAAAAAGAGTGGGACAAGTGATAAATGAAAATGAAATAGAGAGAACCTATATACTAGATTCATACGATATGCTAGAACACTTTAGTTATCTACTACAAAACTCAGATTCTAACAATATAGTTCTTATTAATGAAATAATTGAACATGGTGAGAAAGTTTTAAATATAAAATCAAGTGATTATCTAAGTTTAACCTTACTAGACCATTTAGAGTTTTTACTTAAAAGATGTGAAAAGAATCAATTTATAAAAAGTCCTTTGGTATGGAATGTTAAAAGGTTTTATCCAAAACACTTTGAAATTGGCATGCATGCACTAAAATTAATTGGTGATAGTAAGGGAATTAATCTTCCTGATGATGAAGCAGTATCAATAGCACTTCATTTTGTAAATATGGAGGTAAATAAAAAATCTCATGATGACACAGTTGTGGAACTGAGAACTTTAGGAGATATAGTTTCGATAATAAAATATCACTTTAATGTAGAGCTAGATGAAACTTCAACAAGTTATATGAGATTTACCACTCATCTACAGTATTTTATACAAAGAATTATGTCAGATGAAGCTTCAACAGATGAAGATAATTCAATAGATTTATATAGACAAGTAAGTCAACTTTATCCAAAGTCATTTGGAAGTGTTCAAAAGATAAGAAAATATATAAAATCACAATTTAATGTCGACATATCTATAAGTGAAGAAACTTATTTAATGTTGCATATAAATAGGGTGACTCAAAGACTGGAGGCAAAATCAGATGAAGTATAAAGATTTAAATGAAAATATAATAAAACTTATAGGCGGAAAAGAAAATATAAAGTCGGTAGCACATTGTGTTACTCGTTTAAGACTTAACTTAAATGATAGGAGCATTGCTCAAACAGAAGAAATTAAAAAATTAAAAGGAGTAATTGATGTAGTTTCTAATGATGTTGCTTATCAAATTATAATAGGTACTCATGTTGTAGATGTATATAACGAGTTTATGTCTATGATAGGTTTAAGTTCAAGTGAATCAAGTGTAAAAGGTGAAAGAAAAAAGGAAATTAGAGGTATCAAAGGTATATTTAATTCCATCTTTGTGGTAGTCTCAGAGACTATGACTTCAGTAATTGAAGTACTACTTGCAGCCGGTATACTTGCAAGTATATTAGCACTTTTAAATATGTCTGGTATACTTCAGAGTGATAGTCCTACATATCAAATATTAGATACATTAAGAAGTGCTACATTTCACTTCTTACCAGTATTAATTGCAATAGCATCAGCAAAAAGACTTAATGTAAATCCTTATATAGCAGTAGTGTTAGCAGTTACATTACTATCTTCATCAATAGATGGTGTAGAAGGATTAAGTTTATTTGGTATAAACTTACAGGCAACAACTTATGCAAACAGTTTTATTCCAATACTTTTAGGAGTATGGGCAATGGGAATTATAATTGAAGGTTTGAAAAAAATATTACCTAAAGCACTACACTATTTTTTAGTTCCAGTATTATCTTTAATAATAACTCTATCAGTTACATTAACTGTATTTGGACCTATTGGTATGTGGATTGGTGATGGACTAAACTATGCATGTATGTTTTTAATTAATACATTAGGTAATTGGAGCGTTGTTGCATTATATGCGGCTTTACAACCACTCTTAATAGTTTTTGGTGCGGCAAATTTTACTATGCCTATAGCTTTAAATTCTGTGACAACATTAGGGTATGACCCAATTTTTATGGGTGCTGCAACGATATCTGATATTGCAGTTTGTGGTGCAATGTTTGGATATTTCTTAAAAACTAGAGATAAAGAACAAAAGCAATTATTTGGGACAGTAAGCTTTAGTGCACTTATGGGAGTTACAGAGCCTTCAGTGTTTGGTGTGTTTATGAAATATAGAAGACCATTTGTAGCAGTAATTATAGGTGGAGGTATAGGTGGTTTAATAGCAGGCTTAGCACAAGTTAAAACATATGGAATGGTTTGGGGATTAGCTGCATTACCAACATATCTTGTTGGAGGAGAGGTATCTAACTTTACATTTATGATAATAGGTGTAGTAGTATCATTTGTGGTAGCAACAGTAGCTTCCTATTTATTAGGAATACTTTCAGATGAAAAAGAAGAAGTTAAGGATGATAATGAAAAAGAATTAGAACTAATAATCAACGAGAATAATTCAAGAACTATTAGTATTGGAAATGTTGCAAAAGGTCAGGTAATTGCACTTGGGGAAGTTAATGATAAAGCATTTTCCTCTGGAGCATTAGGTAAAGGGGTTGGAGTTATACCTAGTGAATCAAAATCAACTGTTATATCTCCTGTAGATGGAACTATAACTATAGTATTTCCAACTAAACATGCATATGGTATAGTGACTGATGAAGGAGTGGAAATATTAATTCATATTGGGATAGATACTGTAAACTTAGATGGAAAGTTCTTTGAAAGTCTTGTAACACAAAATCAAAGGGTTAAAAAAGGAGATGCTTTAGCAGTATTTGAATCAGATAAAATTATAGAGGAAGGTTTTGATTCAACTATAATAACTGTAGTTACAAATACTAGCGATTATTTAGATGTAATCTCATCAAATGATGAATCAGAAGAATTATTAACTGTAATAGTATAAATTTTAGGAGGGGAAATTCATGAATATTAAAGATACATTTTTCTGGGGAGGAAGTATTGCAGCCCATCAATGTGAAGGTTCATGGGATAGTGATAACAAAGGGCCTGCAATTATGGATTTTGTAACTAAAGGCTCTTATGAAACACCAAGAGTAATTACTGATAAAATAGAAGAAAAATTAGATTATCCATCTCACAATGGAATTGATTTTTATAATAGATATAAAGAAGATATAGCTTTATTTAAGGAAATGGGATTTAGCGCATTAAGAATATCTATAGATTGGTCAAGAATTTTTCCAAATGGGGATGATGAGAACCCCAATGAACTAGGGATTAAATACTATGAAGGTCTAATAGATACTTTAATAGAAAATAATATAGAACCTATTGTAACACTATATCATTTTGAATTACCTATGAACTTAGTACATAAATATGGTTCATGGAATAGCAGAAAGCTCATAGATTTGTATTTAAAGTATAGTGAGACTGTAATAAGAAGGTTTGATGATAAAGTAAAGTACTGGGTTACATTCAATGAGATGAACCATATTGACCCTCAAACAGAGCACTCGGATATTTTTACTTATATGATAGCAGGTATTAAATATAGTGAAATAGAAAATAAAGCTCAAACATTAGCAAATGTAGGGTACAATATGACTTTAGCAGGTGTAAAGGTTGCAAAGTTGGCTAGAGAAATCAATCCAAGTAATAAAGTTGGATGTGTATTTGGACTAAATCCAATTTATCCATACAATTGTAATCCTAGTAATGTATTAAATGCATTTTTAGATAATGACCGTGACTATTATCAAATTGATGCAATGTGTAATGGAAGGTTTCCTCAATATAAATTAAAAGAATATGAAAAAAATAATATAAATATTGAAGTGACTGATGAAGATAAAAAAGCATTTGAAGAAGGTAGGTTAGATTTTATAGGGCTTAATTATTATTTTTCAAGTGTGTCTACTCCAAAAGAAAATTTATCAGGTGATAAATCTTTATTTGGGGGAATTCAAAATCCATATTTAGAACAAAGTAAGTGGGGATGGGCAATAGACCCTATAGGTTTAAGATTTACTTTAAATTATGTTTATAGAAAGTATCAATTACCTATCTTAATTACAGAAAATGGTTTAGGGGCATATGATAAAATCGAAGAAGATGGAACTATAAATGATGATTATAGAATTGAGTATTTAAGTAAGCATCTATCTCAAATGAAATCTGCAATTGAAGAGGATAATGTTGAATGTTTTGGATATTTAATGTGGGGACCAATTGACTTAGTCAGTGCAACTACAGGTCAGATGAGCAAAAGATATGGATTTATATATGTTGACTTAGATGATGAAGGTAAAGGAAGTTTTAAGAGATATAAGAAAAAATCATTTGATTGGTATAAAGAGGTAATAAAATCTAATGGAGATAATTTAAATTCATTAGGTATGTAAAGTAAAATGTGTATTCTCCTAAAAATGGTGGTAATAAAGAAGCTAAGTATAATTACTATCATTGGAGGTACACATTTTTTATGTATATTAAAAACATCTGATTCTATAATCAACTAAACTGTACTAAATGGTGATAATTAAAAACTTAAATATATCTATACAGGGAGAAGGAACATTTTTTATATTTAGAAAAAGAAGTATTAAAAAATATATTGAAATAAATATTTAAAAATGATTTTATCTACAAATATAAACAAAGTATAATATAAACTATCATTTTAAGATTTATTTGAAGGTGGTGGTTTATAAATGGGAGTACTCCTAAATAGGTTGTTAAATATTTTAAACAATGGAAAAACTGAATCTACTTACTATCATATAGCAAACATTTTAATATGTAATTATGACAAAATTAAAGATATGACAATATCAGAAGTAGCAGAATTATGTTTTGTTTCAAAGTCAACAATATCAAAGTTTACAAGATATATTGGATTTGAAGATTTTTCTGATTTAAAATCTGCAGCTGGATATAAAAGTAATAAAAATCAAAATATATTAAATTATAATGATAATATACTAGGATATCTTGATTGTCATAGTGTTGAAGATTATATAAATGCGATAATGAAAGATTTAGAAGATTTAAAATCAAATATTCAATATAATAAAATAGATGAATTAGCCAAAGATTTAATTAAGTATAAAAGTATTGCAGCATTTGGTGTGCTTTATTCTCAGTCTGCCGCTGTAGATTTTCAAACTAAGTTAGCTTATAACAATAAATATATTTTTTCTAGAATAGATGATGTAAAACAGCATGAATTTATTAAAAATGCAAAAGAGGATACTTTAATAATTATATTTACAAACTCTGGCGATTATATAAAGAAATATCAGCTGATAGGAGGGAATATAAATAAAGGCGTTTTTAAAGAAACAAAAGCTAAGATTGTTGCAATTACATCAAATAAAGAACTAGAAAAAAGTCCATATGTTGATTTATGTATCTGTTTTGGACATAAATCAAGTGTTCAAACACATCCTATAATATATCAGGTAATTACAGATATTATTGTATCTAGATATAAAGAACTAATAAATAACAAAAAAACGTGGTGACTTAAATATTATACCACGTTTTTTTATTTATATAATAAAGTTTCCAAAAATCGAAAATTATAAGGTAAAAAAAGTATGATGATATAATTCAATTACAATAATGAAAACGATATCCAAAAAGGATTATGAAAGGAGAGAATCATATGGCTAAAAAAGACTACCGAGATTTAGCAAAAAAAATTGTTAAAGAAGTTGGAGGAGTTGAAAATGTAAACTCATTATTTCATTGTGTTACAAGGTTAAGATTCAAACTTAAAGATGAATCTCTGGCAAATAAAGAAGTTATTAAAAAAGTGAGTGGTGTATTAACAGTTGTAGAGGGAAATGGTCAATTTCAGGTTGTTGTAGGTAATCATGTATCAGATATATTTAATACTATATTAAATATATATCCTGAAATAAAGAGTGAAAAAGAAAATAACAATGATAAAGGTGAAGGAAAGACAGGGAACATATTTACACGTATGTTTAATGTAATGTCGTCGATATTTAATCCAATAATCATAGCACTTGCAGGTGCAGGTATGATTAAAGCTCTACTTGTAATCTTGACCACATATAACTTCATGAGTACAGAGTCAAGCACTTATAGTATTTTAAGTGCTACAGGAAATAGTGTGTTTTATTATTTACCATTATTCCTAGCATATAGTTCAGCAAAAACATTTAGATGTAATACATTTATATCTCTTGCTATAGTTGGGGCTTTAATGGAACCAAACTTTACAGGGCTTATGCAAAACACGGGAGATGTAGTTAGTTTCTTTGGGATACCAGTTGTTCTTATGGGATACTCAGGGACAGTTATACCAGCAATCCTTACTATTTACATTTATAGTCATATAGAAAGATTATTAAAGAGATTTATACCAAATAGTATAGAGATATTCACTTTATCTATGGTTGCTTTATTAATAATGGTACCATTATCATCTATGGTGATAGGACCAGTTGGAGTTATATTAGGAAATGGGATGGGAGATATAATAAATTTCTTAAGTGATAAGAGTGGTCTTTTAGCAGGTGCCATTGTAGGGGCAGGATGGACATTTTTAGTAATGATGGGAATTCACTGGGGAGTAGTTCCTATAATGATAAATAATATAGCAAACTTAGGATATGACGTTATAAGACCTATGATAGCAGCAGCTACTTTTGCTAGTGCAGGTGTAGCACTAGGAATATTCTTTCGTTCTAGAAATAAAGAAATAAAAACATTTGCAGTATCAGCTATGATACCAGCATTATTAGGTGGTATAACAGAACCTATAGTATATGGACTAAGTGTGAAATACAAAAAACCATTAATAGCACAAGTAATAGCTGGAGGTATAGCAGGAGCATTTATGGGATTATTCAAAACAAAGGCAATAGTGTATGTATTCCCAGCACTTACTACTCTACCTGCATTCTTTGGAGATACATTTGTCATATACATAATGGGTATAGCAATGTCATTCTTTTTATCTGCAATTTTAACTTATATATTAGGTTTTGAAGAAGAAGTAATAGAGAAAGAAAATAAAGTACAATTAAGTAATAATATAGTGTTGCCAGTTTGTATTGAAGGTACACTAGTAAACCTTGAAGATGTAAAGGATTCTGTATTTGCAAGTAAATCTATGGGAGATGGTATAGCAGTAATACCTTCAAAAGGGATAGTAAAAGCTCCAGAAGATGGGACTATAGAAGTTGCTTTTCCAACTGGTCATGCAATAGGAATGAGATTTGATGATGATACTGAAATATTAGTTCATGTAGGTATAAACACTGTTGAAATGAATGGTGAAGGATTTGAACTTTTGGTAAGACAGGGAGATAGAGTTAAAAAAGGTCAAGAGTTAATTAAATTTGATATAGAAAAGATAAAAAGAAAAGGCTATGACATAACTACCATGATAATAGTAACAAGTGGTCAGTATGAAGTTATAAATAATATATCAAAAGTAGTCTTAGGGGAGGCATAAAATGGGTTTTCAAAAGAATTTTTTATGGGGAGGAGCAATAGCTGCAAACCAAGCAGAAGGAGCATATGATGAAGATGGAAAAGGTTTAAGTATATCAGATGTACTTTCAGTAGGAAAAGGACGTTTTGATAATATCAAATTAGAAATAGATGAAAGTAAGTATTATCCAAGTCATGAAGCAATAGATTTTTACCATACATATAAAGAAGATTTAAAGGAATTATCGGATTTAGGGATGAAGTGTTTTAGAACATCAATAGCATGGAGTAGGTTATTTCCTAATGGAGATGAAAATGAACCAAATGAAAAGGGTTTAGAGTTTTATGACAATTTGTTTGATGAAATGATTAAGTATGGAATGGAGCCAGTAGTTACAATATCCCATTTTGAAACACCATTAGGTTTAATAAAAAATTATGGAGGCTGGAAAAATAGAAAGCTTATAGATTTTTATGAGAACTATTGTAATGCAATATTCAAAAGATATAAGAATAAAGTAAAATACTGGATGACTTTTAATGAAATAAATCATGCTCATACACTACCTCTTATAGCAGCAGCTATAGAGATAAAAGAAGATGATACTAAACTTCAAGATATATATCAAGCTAGTCATAATATGTTAGTAGCTAGTGCAAAAGCAGTTATAAAAGGACATAAAATAAATAAGAATTTTAAAATAGGTTGTATGTTATCACTATCACCTATTTATCCAGCATCTTGTAAACCAGAATATGTATTTGAATCTTATCAATTAAGACGTAGGTCTTTATTTTACAGTGATATACATATGTTAGGAGAATATCCAACATATTTTGAAAGAATAATTAGTGAAAACCACTTAAATATACATATGGAATATGGGGACAAAGAAATACTTAAAAAAGGTGTTTGTGATTATGTAGGGTTTAGTTATTATAGGTCATCACTTCACGAAGTTGGTATGAAAATACTAGGAAATACAGGTGGAATTTTAGGTAAGAAAAATCCATATTTAAAAGAAACTAAATGGGGATGGCCTATAGACCCATTAGGATTAAGATATGTATGCAATGAACTTTATGATAGGTACCATAAACCGTTATTTATAGTTGAAAATGGTCTAGGAGCAAGCGATGAGATTGAAACAGATGGAAAAATATACGATTATGAAAGAATGGAATATTTAAAGAAACATGTTGAAATGGTGAAAGAAGCAATAAAAGATGGTTGTGAAATAATGGGATATACTTGGTGGGGACCAATTGATATAGTGTCAGCAGGTACAGGTGAGATGAAAAAGAGATATGGATTTGTATATGTAGACAAAAATAATGATGGGTCAGGAACACTTAAAAGAATGAGAAAGTGTAGCTATGATTATTACAAACAAATCATATCAACAAATGGTGAAGATTTAGAAATTAAAGAGAGGGTTGAGAAATATGAAAAATAAATATAAATTTCCAGAAAATTTTTTATGGGGAGGAGCAATAGCTGCAAATCAAGCAGAAGGAGCTTGGAATATTGATGGAAAAGGAATGTCAGTAGCTGATATAGCTAAGTACAAGCCTAACATAGATATAAAAGACTATAAAAGTCAATGGCATGTGGGAATCAAGGATTTTAAAGAAGCTATGAATGCAGAAGAAGATACTTTTTATCCTAAAAGAAGAGGTATAGATTTTTATAATAGATATAGAGAAGATATAGCTTTGTTTAAAGAAATGGGATTTAAAACATTAAGAGTTTCAATAGCTTGGACTAGGATATTCCCAAAGGGTATAGAAGAAGAGCCAAACGAAAAAGGGCTTCAATTTTACGAAAACTTATTTAAAGAGTTAAGAGTAAATGGTATAGAGCCATTAGTTACATTATCACACTATGAAATGCCAATATATTTAGTAAATAATTATGATGGGTGGGTATCTAGAGAAGTTATAGATATGTTTATAAAATATTCAAAAGTATGTTTTAAGAGGTACAAAGACTTGGTAAAATACTGGTTAACTTTCAATGAAATTGATAGTGTATTTCGTCATGCATTTACTACAGTAGGGGTGTTAGAAGAAAAATATAAAAGTAAAAGAGAAACAGAAGAAGCAATATACCAAGCACTACATCACCAATTTGTAGCAGCTTCATTAGCTACAAAGTATTGTCATGAGATAATACAAGATTCTCAAGTTGGATGTATGGTTACTAAGACTTTAACTTATGCAGAAACATGTAATCCAGATGATGTAATATTAGCTCAAAGAGATAATAGAAATAACTCTATGTATAGTGATGTACAAGTGTTTGGAGAGTATCCTATTCATATTAAAAGATATTGGGAGAAAAATAATATAAATATAAAAATGCTTGAAGGGGATGAAGATATATTAAAACAATATACAGCAGATTTTGTTGCATTTAGTTATTATATGTCAATGGTTCAAAGTATAAATGCTGAAAAAAGAGAGAAAGTTGGAGGCAATTTAGTAACAGGTGTTAAGAACCCATATTTACCAACTAGTGAATGGGGATGGCAAATAGATTCTAAGGGTTTAAGAATAGCACTTATTGATTTATATGATCGCTATAGAAAACCATTATGGATAGTTGAAAATGGTGTAGGGGCATATGATACTGTAGAAAATGATGGTTCGATAAATGATGATTATAGAATAGAATATTTTAAAAATCATTTTGAACAAATAGCTATAGCAATAGATGAAGGTGTTGAATGTATGGGTTATACATCTTGGGGATGTATAGATATTATTAGTGCATCGACGTCTCAAATGAGTAAACGTTATGGATTCATATATGTAGACCAAGATGATATGGGAAATGGTACTAAGAATAGAGTTAAGAAAAAATCATTTTATTGGTATAAAAATGTAATAGCTACGAATGGAGAAGTTTTAGATTTACCTACGAATATGGTAGTAGGGTAGGAATAAGATAAATAGAAGTTAGGTGCTAATGCTGATTAGTATCTAGCAAAGTATTTAAAATAGAGTATGGGATTTTTAAAATAAAGTGTGTATTCTTCCTAAAAGTAATGACAACTAAACTTATTATACAAAGGAGAATACACATTTTTTACGTTTTTACTTAATTAAATATTTAGACATATTCATAGTATGATTTATTTATTACATAAAAAATAATATGATTTACTTGCTATATAAATTTATAAAATTTCTGGAAAAATGTCAGAATATATTGACAAAGAAAAGGTTTGAAATTATAATTTATGTTAAGAATAGTTTGACAATATAAAAACGAGTGCTTTTATAAGGAATAAAATTATTTTTATTGTTAATTTAAGAATAATTTAGGACTACTATAGAGGTAAAGGTATAGATGTCATTATATGATAAGTTATACTTATCTAGAAAGAGTTTTAAAGTATAGTTTATCATTGATTTAATATAATAAATGATTTTTGTTTCTAGGAATAATTTCTGGGAATAAGATATCTAAATTCACTTAAAAATAATCTGATTTACAAAGGAGGGGATGCGCCAGTAGATAAAGTTTGTACATAGAGAAGACTTAAAATGAAGTGTATTCTGATAATATTAATTTAATGGGTGCATTATTATTTTATTTTAAGTATTTTGAGAATAATTTGAGACGTTTGTAAATATATATTATGTATTTAAATAAACGTAAGTCTTCCAACATGTATACTAAGATTGAAAATAGTTGTAGTACAATTCTGCATTTATAAAATGATGTAGAAAGTAAAAAGAAATCTAGTAAGTTAATAATTACAATTAACATTTAAAGAGTTAACTATAGTTATATCTATTTAGGCATTTTAGGAATAATTTAAGACATATAAAATATCATCAAAAAATATCAAGCTATACCATATGTAGTTAAGAATAACTACAGAATATACATTTTATAATTATTGTTTTATTGATAAAAAATTATTATATTTAGGAGGAAACAACAATGGAAAATTTTTGGAATCCGCTTACTTGCTTTACTGTATCTGTAATGATTTATGCTTTTAGTGAGTTTTTATCTAAGAAAACAAAAGGTGCAATTTCAACATTGCTATTTGTATGTATTATATTTTTACTAGGATTTTGGACAAATATTTTACCAAAAGACATTACAGGAGCATCAGGGATATTAGCTGCAATGAGTAACTTTGGTATAGCTTTATTAATAACTAACTTAGGAACACTTATAAATCTTGAAGACTTATGTCATGAATGGAAAACGGTTGTAATTGCATTAGTAGGTATTGTAGGAATAGGGGTTGGTTGTTTAACAGTAGGTAGTATGTTATTTGGTAGAGAGTATGCTTTAATAGCAGCACCTCCAATAGCAGGTTCTACTGTTGCCGGTATTATTGTAACAACTGTTGCAGAAGCAGCAAATAGACCTGAACTTGCAGCATTTGTAATTCTAGTATTATCATTTCAAAAATTCTTTGGTATTCCGATAACTACATATTGTATAAATAAAGAATTAAAATTTAAAAGAGATAGTGGAGATTTCTTAAAAGATGAATCAAAAAGTAATTTTAAGCTTCCAAGCATGAGAATTTTTAAAGAAGATTCAGGTAAAAAATCATCTACTTTAGTGTATCTTGCAAAGCTTTCATTTGTTGCTATGATTGGTAATTTTGTAGGATTGGCTACTTTAATACCAGGATTTACTCCTGCAAACTATTATTTAAATCCCAATATAGCATGTTTGTTAGTGGGATTGATTTTTACACGAATAGGTTTTTTAGAAAAAGGAATTTTAGATAAATCTCAATCTAATGGAATTATAATGTTTGGTTGTATGTTAATGTTACCTGGGGGACTTGCTAAGGTAACCCCAACAGCATTGTTTGGAATGATTGTTCCAACTATAGGAATACTTGTTGTAGGTTCTGTATTCATAATAATATTTACTGCAATTGTAGGAAAACTATTAGGATATTCTCCAAGAATGTCAGCTGCAATTGGCGTAACTTGCATGCTTGCTTATCCAGCAACACAGATAATTTCTAATGAAGGTATTGATGCTATGGAAGGAACTGAAGAAGAAAAACAAAGGGCAACAGATTATTTGTTACCAAAGATGATTATAGGGGGATTTGTTACTGTAACCATTGCATCAGTGGCATTTGCTAGTATAATAGGTCCAATTATATTTGGTTGATAGTAAATAGACTTGTAGGAGGAATAGGAAATGATAGGAAGTATATCTATAAATGAGATAGATAAAAAAAGATTCAAACTTGATGATTTAAGTAAAAAAATATGGAAAAATCCAGAAAAAGCATTTAAAGAATTTAAAGCATGTGAAAATACAGCAAATTTTCTAAGAAGTGAAGGATTTGATGTGGAAGTAGGTGTAGGAGGTTTAGCTACAGCTATTAAGGCTAGTTTTGGGTCAGGCAAGCCAGTTATAGGTTTTATGGGAGAATTTGACGCATTACCTGGTTTAAATCAAAAAGTTTCAACAAAGAAAGAAGCATTTGAATTGGGAGCTTATGGCCATGGATGTGGACATAATTTATTATGCACAGCACATGTAGGGGCAGTAGTAGGGCTTAAAAGAGAGATGCTAGAAAATAACTTAAGTGGGACTATAGTATTTTATGCATGTCCGGGAGAAGAGCAATTAACAGGCAAAGGATTTATGGCTAGAGGTGGAGCATTTGAAGGTCTAGACTTAGCTATAAATTTTCATCCAAATAAAATTAGTGAAGCTACAATTGGTATTTCAACAGCTGTTAATTCTGTAAAATTTCACTTTAAGGGGAAAACTGCACATGCAGGTTCAGACCCTCAAAATGGAAGAAGTGCACTAGATGCTGTAGAACTTACTAATGTGGGAGCTAATTATTTGAGAGAACATGTTACTTCTGATGTAAGGATTCATTATACAATTACAGATGGAGGAGTAGCACCCAATATAGTTCCTGATAAAGCATCAGTATGGTATTATACAAGAGCTTTAAGTAGAGAAGCTGTAGAAAGTACATATGAAAGACTTGTAAAGGTAGCAAAAGGAGCTGCAATGATGACTGAAACAGAAGTTGAAGTAGAGTTTTTAGGAGGATGTTATAACACTTTAAATAATCATGTTTTAGCAAATCTTGTATCAGAATGTATGAATGAGATTAAACAAGAGCCTTGGACTCAAGAGGAATTGGACTTTGCAGCTGAGTTAGATAGACAAAGCCCACAACAATATAAGGCTATGATAAGTAAATATAATTTACCAGAAGGAACTCATCTATATTACGGTGGAGGAAATGTTACAAACTTTAATAGTTATGGCTCTACTGATATTGGGGATGTAATGCATATAGTTCCGACAGCATACTTTTTTACAGGATGTACAAATCTAGGTGCACCAGGTCATAGTTGGCAGTTTACATCTTGTGCAGGAAGTTCTATAGGAGAAAAAGGTATGATATATGCAGCAAAAATTATGGCTATGTTTGGAGCTAAAATACTGAATAATCCAGAGATAGCTAAAAAGGCAAAAGAAGAATTTGATAAATCTATGAATGGTAAAACATACAAATGCCCTATTCCAGATGATATTCCAACTCCTTAAAAAGAAATGAAGTTTAATATATAAAATTATAATTTTTATGCCAGCATCATTTTCTTAGCAAAAGAAAGTGAAATTTTGCTGGCTATCTGATTAGGAGGAAGGAATATGAAAATTTTTTTTAAAGAAGCAAAGTCAATAGAAGGGGAAATTATTAGATGGAGAAGATATTTGCATGAAAATCCTGAAACTGGTTGCAATCTACCAAGAACAATTACATTTGTTACCAGCATGTTAGAAGAAATGGGATATTCTCCAGAATTAACATCCAATAATGGAATAGTAGCTGTTTTAGACAGTAATAATGATGGAAAGACCTTACTATTAAGGGCAGATATGGATGCACTTCCTATTATGGAGGAGACGGACTTACCTTTTAAAAGTAAGAATAAAGGTGCATCTCATAGTTGTGGACATGATAATCACACAGCAATGCTCTTAGGAGCAGCTAAAATACTTATGGATAATAAGCACTTACTTAAAGGTAGAGTAAAGTTTGTATTTGAACCAGATGAAGAGACTACCAGAGGTGCAAAATCAATGATTGATGATGGTATATTAGAAAATCCTCAGGTCGATGCAGCTATGGCATTTCACAGTATGGTGGGCAAATTTCTTAACACAGGTCAAGTGGCTTACTCACGTGGCCCAGCTATGGCATCTGCAGATATATTTGAAATAATCGTAGAAGGAAAAGCAACTCATGGAGCAAGCCCTGAATTTGGAGTGGACCCAATAAACATAATGTCACATATACAAATAGCATTAAACACTATACTTTCAAGAGAAAAACCTCAGAAAGAGCCTGTAGTTTTAACTATTGGTATGTTTAATGCAGGAAGCGTACCAAATGCTATACCAAATAAAGCATCTATGTCAGGAACTTTAAGAACATTTGACCAATCTGTTAGAGAGAAATTAAAAAATAGGATTATTGAAATATCTACAGGAATAGCTAAATCATTTGGAGGAAATGCTAAAGTAGAGTTTAAAATGGGGACTCCTGCAGTTATAAATGATTTGGATGTAGGAGATGAGATTGTATCTTATGTTAAAGAGGTTATAGGGCATGAAAATGTAATAGACTTTCCAGCTGCAATGGGTTCAGAAGATTTTTCAGAGATTTTACTAAGGGTGCCAGGAGTGTTTTTATGGATTGGAATGGGAAGTATTAGTCAGGGGTATAATTTTGGAATGCATAATCCTAAGGCAATTTTTAATGAAGAGGGATTAGTTTACGGTTCAGCTTTATTTGCTCATTGTGCAGTAAAATGGTTAGAAAATAATTTTAGTCGATAATAACATAAAATATTGCTAAATATCTTAAAAGGTATATCTTAAAAACAACTGTCAAGATATACCTTTTAAAAAATTATATAATTTTACTTAACGTCAGATGATAAAATATTTTTATGTATTCTAGATTTTAATCTTTATTTTCGGATATAAATAATTTGTACACCCTTTCAGGTCTACCTTTTGTTGAGTTTTGTTTTTCATATAATATAGTAGCATTTCCAGACTTTAAGAGACTACTTAGAAATCTATTGGCAGTTCTTACTGTTACATTTAAACATGAAGATAATTCCTTAGGAGTAACTTCATCTCTTTGTAGAATTTCAGTAACGGATATAATCTTTTGAATAGTAAGAGTAGACAATTTAGAATTTTTAGCAATTGTATTTATGTGTGGAGTTACCTTATTCGAAACAGTAAGTAACTTATCACATAATAAAGGTCCTATTGTCTCATAATTTTCATTAACTAAGAAACTGTAGTTTAAAGGATTTATTTTAGATTCCTTATTAGCACTTATAGCACTAGACATAGCTTGTTTTATATCATTACCAATTCCATACCCAACACATACCTTAAGATTTATGCTATTTTCAATAAATTCTTTTATATAACATGTAGTAAAATTCTTAGTTAATGATTTAATAGTTTCACATTTAGTGAAAATTTTAAAAGAACTGCTATTTCTTTCAATTATAAAATCGGTCAATTTATTCTTTTTTATACTATTTAATATTTTATAAACTTGGTCTAAAGTAGAATCATCATAATTTGTATCTTTAACCGTTATATATATTACACTTGGTTGATTTCCCTTCATTCTATGTAAATGAATATCTTTTATTAAGTTACTAAAAGTATTTTTTAATAAATCTATGTCAGGGTATATGAAATGAAAATTTACTCCTGCATCTTGTAACATAGGAACAATACTACTGAAACGGGTAGTAGAAAAATCGATTTTCCCTTCATTCCATAAATTAATATGTTTTTTTGCAATATGTTTTTCGAGTTCTGCTATATCAGATAAACTCATTTTAGAGGCATTTTTATCAATACTATCCATTAAGTCTCCAAATGTGCCATTTGATAGATAATATGATATATCTTTTGGATTATCTGCCCAGTCCGTTAAGTCAAAGTATGCTCTAGAAAAATCTAATGTATTGTATTTAAAGATAAGTTTTAGAAACATATCATAGTAACTTTGTAAGTCAGTACCAAAATCAACTAGAGGTTTTTTAATAGTTCCAGCCTTTTTTGTAATAGCTTTTTTGGGGATAGGACCACTAACTGCAAATCCATCAAACCTATCTTCTATTTCTAAATATAAGTCTCCGACATGAGAAAAATCTCTATAGATATATATTTCAATTTCTGCATTAATATTTAACTTTTTTATAGAATTATCTACAAACTCTTTTAAAAATTCGGTTGTTATGACTGCTATTTTCATCATAGATTACTTCCTTTTCAATTATTATAATTATTTTATATTAAATATTACATTAATCTATTGTGCTAGTTAAAATCATATTTCAATTAAAATAAATAACTCTTTATAAAAAATAATTATTTAAATAGAGTAATATTTGCTAACTTTAATAGTATTTGTTAATTTTAATTTTATTTAAGTTATTATAGTCTTACTAATTTTATAATTGTAGATTTAACTACTTTATGTTCTTTTATTGTTTATGTAGTTGATTTAGAAGTTGTCTTAACCATTTATTTTAATTAAAGCTGTTTGATTTTTAAATCCTTTGTGTAATCTTTGTTTTTCTAGCCATGATAAAAGTATTTCTATTTGTATCACTATATATAATAATATCATGACAAAATATTTATTGTCTAACTAATTATAATCTATCCAAAATGAAAATGGGTGTGAGACATTATTACAACAAATCGTATTAGTATTAAAAAAGATTAAAAAATTAAAAACTAAACAGTTAAATAATTAAGCGATTAAGTGACTGTCATATAACAATTTATAATTTTATTTAACAGCCACTTAGGTATTTAAGAGCTATAGAATTGAGTGTATATCAAATTATAATAATTTACTAGTAAATTATTGAAAAATAAGGTAGTCCATTTTTATATTTAATATCTGGGTTACCTTGAATAAGTGGATATAGGTAATCTAGAGCTTCATCAGTCACATAATTACATTCTTCATTTATCCACTCTTTAGGAAAATACTTTGTCTTGTTAGCTATTTTAGAAATATCAGTATGGCTAACTTCATATTTATAAGGAGTATTATATATTCTGTTGATGATAGCCATAACTCCTGTATATCCTTTTTTAGAAAGTTCTAGTCCATATGCACCAACTTCAGCAGCTTGTTTTAAATCAGTCTCTGAAGCTAAGTGCATAGCACATCTTTGTATTACACCAAGCTCTAAAGTTTTTACTCTTGTTGTAATTGATGATGATATTATAAGGTTCTTTAGATAGTTACTTACTCCACCCAATTGAGAATGACCGAATTTATCATGAACAGAAGTTTTTTGCTCATATATAAAGTTTCCGTATTTATCTCTTATACCTTCTGATGCAACTATATAAGCCTTATTTTTTTCTTTGAATATTTTTCTAACATCTTCTATAAACTTATCTTCATAGAAATCAATTTCTGGAAGGTAGATTAAATCAACTAGTGGATTATCGTTGAGTCTAGCTAGTGCAGAAGAAGCCGCTAACCATCCAGTATCTCTACCCATAGTTTCGACTATGAATATTCCATTATTTTTATATATAGAAAAATCTAAGTAAGTTTCCATTATTAGTGTAGAAATAAGCTTTGCAGCAGAACCAAATCCAGGACAGTTGTCAGTTCCTAATAAATCATTATCTATTGTTTTAGGAATCCCTATAAATTTTATTTTACAAGTAGTGTTTTTGCAGTATTGAGAAAATTTCATTACTGTATCCATAGAATCATTTCCGCCTATGTAAAATAATGTATCTATTTCGTATTCATCTAGTATATTTATAACTCTATCATAATCATAAGAATTTATCTTATAATTAGCTAGTTTGTATCTACAAGAACCAAGACCAGACGAAGGTGTTTGCTTTAAATTCAATACATTATCTTTGTTTAAGGAGTCTGAATCTATTATATTTTTGTTTAATATACCTTCAATCCCATTGATACCAAAATACACTTTATCAAAGTATTTAGTTTCTAAATTTTTTTCATAAATACCAATTGCAGAAGCATTGATAACAGCTGTAGGACCTCCAGATTGGGCAATAATACAGTTTCTCATTTTACATCTCCCTTTCATTAATATTGTTATGAATGGTACTTTTTATTGAGTAAATTTATATTTATAGTCTGATTATATATTAAGTGAACTAGCTATATCAATTGAGCTAGTATAGATAATAAATACCATAAGAATGTGGCAAAAAACTAACTTTTTATACATAATTAATGTCTATAATTTACCACAATATAAAGGTACTTTTAAGGAGTAGTCAAAGTGTTGTGAAAAAAAATATATCAGTGTAATATTAATTTACAAAGCAAAATAAGTTCACAGCTCACAAAAGCAGAATAAGTTCATATAAGAAATACATACATCAACAAAAGTAGCACAAGATTAAAAATATTAAAAAAATATCAAAAAATAATATTTAATACTAATTAAAGTAAAATATGGAGGTACATAAATATGAAACACATAAAAATAGCAGCAGGATTGGCACATGTAAATTACGGTCACATATCAGCCGTAGTTAAGGAAGCAATGGATGCAGGTGTAGACTACGTACATTCAGATGCAGCAGATATGCATGATTTAAAAAATATGCAACTTATGGGTGGTCATCAAATAATAGAAGCAATAAGACCAGTAACAGATAAACCAATAGAATGTCATATATACACAAGAGATTGTGATAGATTATTTATAGAAAAAATAGCAGCAGCAGGATGTAACATGTTGATAATACCAGCTGAACATTTCTTAGGAGCTCCTCTTGCATACATAATAAATTACTGTAGAGAATTTGGTATGAAAGTAGGATTAACAGTTGGATGTTACACACCACTATGTTTTGTTGATGAAGCTATATATGATATAGATAGATTGCAAATAGTCGTTCATGGTGTTGATGAAACTGACGGAAAAGACAACTGGGGATGGAGAAAGAGTGCTGTTGATTTAGTTAAAAGAGCCAGAAAAATGATAGATGAAAAGAATCCTAAGTGTGAATTGGCAATAGATGGTGGACTAAGAGCAGACAATATGGAGCCATTAATAGAATGTAATCCAGATGTTGTAATATTATCATCAGCAATATTCAAGGATAAAGATGGTATAACAGCAGGGGTTAAGAATTGTAGAAAAGCTATAGATGAAGCAGCTACAAAGTTTGGTTTAGAATAAGATAATAAACTAGGATAAAAGAGATGCTTTCTTAATGTTTTTAAGGAAGCATTAATTTTATGAAAAACTATAGGAAGTTAGACTAATTTAATTGATTTTTTATACTGAAATAATATAATCATTGGAGGTTATTAAATGAAAAAAGAAATGATAAAAGATTATTTACTGATAACAATATCAGCATTTTTAATGGCATTAGCAGTTAATTTTTTCTTTGCAGAACATACATTAGCTCCAGGAGGGATAACAGGATTATCAGTCGTACTTAGCACATTCTTATCAATGCCTGTTGAGAATATATCATTAGGAATATCTATGCCACTTTTAGTAATGGGATTATTATTTTTAGGGAAAGGTTTTGGAATAAAAACATTATATATAACTCTTATGGGTCCATTATTCTTAAAAGTAATACCACAAACTCACATAACTGACAATCTATTAGTAGCTGGAGTGATAGGTGGGCTATTGGTGGGAACTGCTATAGGGATAGCAATAATAAGGGGCTGTAGTACTGGTGGAACTGATTTAGTTGCAATGCTTATTAATAAGGTAATTAAGTTTCTGAAGTTGCCAGTTATATTATTTATGCTAGATGGATTTATAATAGTAGCGTCTGGAATAATAAGTAAGAATTTTATGATATCTATATATTCATTGATATCTTTATTACTCATAATAAAAACAATAGGATTTGTAACTACAAAGTTTGGTAAGAATAATGAAGAAATTAATAATATAAATAGTGCTTGCACTCAATAAAAATAATAAAATTTACTTTAAATATAAAAGTTTAAATAAAAAGGTTAAATGTAAAAAATAAAGGTGTCTCAAAATGAATTTTTTAGTTCATGAGGCACTTTTTTCTATGAAATCAAATATATTTTCACCAGTTCAACAATAAAAAAGAGGCTTATCTCTATTTTGAGACAGCCTTATTGTTTGTTTATTTGTAAGATAATATTTTATTTTTTTCAGAATATAGTTTTTTTATAATTGTACTAAGCCTAGAAATATCATTCTTACTTAAAAGAGCATTTATATTTATCAGCTCAGCATTATGTTCAAAGTCTACAGGAGCAGTAGTTAGTATTAAGTCCACATCGTCAAAGTTTGTAAATGAAATAGAAGATAGAGGTATAGATTTAACTATATTAATCTGATTAAACTCAAAACCTAGTTTTTGGACTAGTAAGTTAGATACACCATCACTGCAATGACATATTAAAATAGTATTTAGGGGAGCTTTGCTTCTATCTATTGCTGATACTAAATATAAAGCAAGATATCCTATTTCGTCTTCATTAACTTCATAACTCATCAACTGTTTAATAACAGTATTAGACTCTTTAGCAGCCTTATACGTATAAGGAAATGTTCTCTTTATATCATTTAATATGGGATTTGTAATAGTAAACCCATAATTTATTCTGTGTAGAACTGACTTAAGGTGATTAGCAAGAGATTTTATTAATATTAAATCGTCTTTTAAGTTTAAATTTAATATATCTCCCCAATGGGTAGCTATTGCTTCAGATAGATTATACTCTGTAATTTCTTCATTTCTAAGAGGCTCAAGAATAGTAGGTTTCTTTATTGACTTAAGTAATCCTTCTATATGAAGGAGGATATAACAAACCTCTTCATCAATAAATTCTACATCAAAAGCTTCACTTAGGTTGGAGCATAAAGTTTTTGATTTTTCAAAGCATTCATGTTCTAATAATTCTCTAAAGAAACTTTCAGATAAGTTAATATATCTATTAATTGAAATTCTCTTAATACATATAGCTATATGTATTAAGAAGTTTATATAATACTCATCACTAAGATTGCTTTTTTCTACTTGTAAAGTGTGTAGAGTAATTTGGGATAATTTCTCAAAATCATAGTTGAATAACTCCTTAAATATTTTTGTTGAAGGTGTATCTTTACATTCATTAAATTTCGAGAATAATATTTCTTTAAGTTCAGTATAACTTTTATTAACAGTAGCAAGCTCAAAAATTGCTTTTCTAATATCTTTTTCTTTGCCTTCTAGATATACACCATTGTTGGTTTTTCTAACTAGTGTCACTTTAAAGCTTTGCAAAAAATTTTGAATAACTACCAAGTCTTTATGAACAGTAGCTCTGCTAACATGTAGTTCATTGCAAATGTCACGAATCCTAAACTTAGAATTTTTAATAAATAATTTACTTAAAATATATCTTTTTCTGTCTTCAGGAGAGTATGCATATATACAATTTGATTTATCATTGATATCTCTAATAACTTTAAGTTTTATATCTTCATTACCTAGAATAATAACTCCTGAACCAGTTTTTTTATCTAGAGATAAATTAAACTCTAAAAGCCATTCATCTAAAATAACAAGGTCATTACGAATAGTTTTATTACTAACATTTAATTCTTCGGCAATAGCATCTACAGTAATGTAGTCTGAACTATTTAGCAATAATTCAGCAATATCTAATAGTCTTTTGTTCAATGCAAACCCTCCTAAATCTTAATTGCTATTTATTAACTTTGGACCAATCTTTTTCAAAAGTATTGGCACCGTCTACTGTAAGCTGGTTAAAAGAAGCTTTTTTAAATAAGTCATATGTTACAGCTGCATAATCACATCCACAAAGAGATGCTTGAGTTAAGTGGAATACATTTTTAATAGAAGCTGCAATAACTTTAGTATTATATCCATTTATTGATATAAGGTCACATATTTCTGTAAGGTTTTTTATACCATCATATCCATTTTCATCATTTCTACCTATAAAAGGGAATAGGTAATCAGCACCTGCGTTTATAGCCAATGATGCTTGATTTACATTGAAAATTAGGGTGCATGCAGTTTTTACGCCTTTACTATTCAATATGTTTATAAGTTCTAAGCCAACTTCAGAAAAATTTATTTTTATTATGGTGTTCTTGTTTATATTTGATATCTTATCACAAGACTCAAGTAATTCATATAAATTATTTCCTATAACTTCAGCAGTTAATATTTCCGGATTTAAATTAGTACATGCCTCAATAAATTTATAGAAGTTTACATTTTCTTTAAGATACATAGATGGATTAGCTGTTATTCCTTTAAATCCATATTTTAAACACTTTTGAATCTCATCAAGATTAGCACTATCTATTAAATATTTCATAATTTAATTCTCCTTTAAGCTATTTATTATAAAAAAGTGTATATACTCAATTTTTACTATTATGTATTTTATTAGAGAGTAACATTACTACAGCAGTAGATATACCTTGACCTAATAAACCTTATTGATAGATTCTATGTGGTTCATATTAGGGTACTTCTGTAATTTTTATTTGTAAAACGTTAAGTTAATTATACAATAAGATTGTTTATAAAATTATCCTATAAGCACTTAATAAAATTTACATAATGATATGGTAATAATGAAACATTAATTGTTTATTAATTGCCATAAAGTTTAGTGAATAAGAGTTAACAGTTAAGGTATTGCCTTAAAAATCTGGTAATAGGTATAATTTGAGTATGAAGGCAATAATTTAAGGGAGGAAAAATATGATTAACTTTTATCAACCATCAAGAATAAATTTTGGACAAGGAACTTTAAGTGAGTTACCTAGTATAATAGGAAAATATGGAAAGAAATGTTTGTTAGTTACTACTCCAAATGTAGAGCCATTAGACCAGTTATATGAAAGAATTACATTGGATTTAATAGGAAAGGGGATAGAAGTTGTACACTTTGATAAGGTAGAGCCAAACCCAACTGTAGAGCTAGTAAATGAAGGATTTGAATTAGCAAAAAAGGAATCTGTAGATGTTGTTTTAGCTGTTGGTGGAGGGTCAAGTATAGATACTGCCAAAATATTAGCCTTGACTTTTGGACTGGAAAAAATAGATTGGGATTATATGTTTAATACATATACAAATCCATTTAAAATATATGACAAAGTAAGTGAAAAAGAATTACCATTAATAGCTGTATCAACTACCTCTGGAACAGGAAGTCAAGTTACACAAGCAGCAGTGATATCAAGAGGAATCGAAAAAAATACAATATTCCATCAAAATTGTTTCTCAAAAGAATGTATAGTAGACCCAGAGCTTATGTTAACTCTGCCAGAGAGAATTACTGCATCAACAGCATTTGATGCCTTTACTCACGCATTTGAAAGTTACATAAATCCAAGTGCTAATGATTTTACAGAGATAATGTCTGAAAAATCTATGGAATTAGTCATTAACTATCTACCTAAGGTAATGGAGGAAAAAAATAATGTAGATTATAGAACAAAATTAGCAGTAGCAGATACATTAGGAGGAAGTTCACTAGCAAATGCTGGTGCAGCAGCACCACATCCACTAAGTGAAATAATAGGTGGGGTTACACACATTCCTCATGGTGAAGCTTTGGCTATAGTGTTCCCAAAATTTGCAGAAAAGTTCTATGAAAACAATGTAGAGAAATTTGCTAAAGTAGCGAGAATGTTTAACAGAGAATTAGAAAAAGTAGAAGATAATGAAGCAGCTAAAGCTTTAGGAAATGAAATAAAAATGTTTTTAAAGAGTGTAGGTCTTAAGACAAAACTATCTGAGTTTAATATAACAAAAGAACAATTAGAAGAAATAATAAGCTGTCCAGTTTTAGAATTTTTACCTTTTGGAAAGAAGGAAGACCTTGTTGAAATATTAGAAAAATCTTACTAGGATGTGATACAAATGAGATATAAATTAATTTGTACTGATATGGATGGCACTTTAATGGGTAAAGGATTTGAAATATCAGAAGAAAATATTAAAGCATTAAAAGAAGCTATGGAAAAGGGGATTAAGGTAGCCTTAGTCACAGGAAGACCTTATAATGCCATGAAATATTTTACAAGTGTATTAGGCGATGATATATATATTATATCAACTAATGGGACATATTTTAACTTATTAGGATACGAGTATAAGAAAGTTTTAAGTAAAGATATACTAAAGAAGATATATACAATAGGTGAAAAGTATAATTTAAATAGACATTTTAAGGGATGCAAAAGAATTATAGCCAACAATGAAATAGGACAAGAACATCCATACAGACTAGTAAATAGTAAAAATAAAGAAGAAGATAGAATCGAGATAATAGAAAATGCAAGTTGTGAAACCTTATTAGAAAAATCTGGAAATGACATTTTAAAGTGTATACTCTTCTCAGAAAATTTGGAGTCTTTAAGAGAAGCAAAAAAAGAGTTTAAAAAACAAGAAGATTTAGAAGTAGTAAGTTCTGGAAAGATAAATTTTGAAGTTATGAGTAAAGGTACTTCAAAAGGTATTGCAGTTAAAAAATTTTGTGATATATTAGGTATAGATAGCAAAGAAGTTATTTGTATAGGTGATAATGAAAATGATATATCCATGATTGAATTTGCAGGTCTTGGTATTGCTATGGGTAACGCTACAAATGAAGTAAAGTCTAAGGCAGATTTTGTAACTGATACTAATGTAAATAATGGTGTAGCAAAGGCTTTAAGAAAAGTATTATCATAAAATTTTATAGTGTGGAGAGTGAGTTATGTTTAATATATTTAAGAAAAAAGAAGATAAGATTGAGAAAATATACAGTCCTTTTAAGGGAAATTTAGTTAACTTAGAAGATGTTCCAGATGCAGTTTTTGCCCAAAAGATGATGGGAGATGGAGTAGCCATAATACCAAGTGAAGGTAAGTTATATTCTCCTGTTGATGGTGAAATAGTCAGTGTATTTGATACAAAGCATGCATTAATGATTAAGAGTAATGATAACACAAATATGTTGATACATGTAGGTTTAGAGACAATGTCACTAGAAGGAAAGCCGTTTGATGTTAAGGTAAAGGCAGGAGATAAGGTAAAAGCTAAAGATTTAATAATGGAAGTGGATTTAGAATTTATAACATCAAATGATTTAAATATAATAACTCCTGTAGTTATAATTGATGATGCTGATACTGTTAAGAGAACAGTAAAATATAGACTAGAGCCTGGAAATGTAGACACCAATAGTGTAATAATGGAAATTGAGTAGATACAAGAAGATGTAGCCAATGCTACATCTTTTTTGATGAATTTTATCAGAATAAAAGTACATTGGATTTAGATGAAATAGATAAACTAAAATATTAATAATTGGTAAAGTATAATTTTGTCGTAATCTGTTGACTATTTACCATATCATTATGGTAATTTAGAGAAGTATTTGAAATATTGTAAAAATAATATTCAAAATTTATAATGTAGATATGAACTGAAATGCTTTGTAAAACTAATATAAAGGGGTGATAAATAATTAAGATGATAGTAAATAAAGAGCTAATTATTGATTATTTAAAATCCAATCAAAAAAATATCATAAATGATATTAAAAATTTAGTTGAGATACCTTCAATTAGAGATGACAGTACAAAAGATATAAATCAACCATTTGGAATAGAAATAAGAAATGCCTTTGATAAGCTTATTCAAATAGCAAAAGATAAGGATTTTGTTGTAAAAGATTTTGGCGGATATGCACTCCATATAGAATATGGAGAAGGTGAAGAAGTAGTGGGGGTGCTTAATCATATAGATGTGGTACCAATATATACTAAAGAGTTGTGGAAGAGTGAACCTTTTAAAGTCTGTCAAAAAGATAACTATCTCTACGGAAGAGGAGTTAATGATAACAAAGGACCTTTGATAGGAATTTTGTATGCATTACTTTTCTTAAGAGAACTTAATGAAAAGCCAAAGAGAAAGATTAGATTGATAGTAGGTGGAGCTGAAGAGACAACTTGGGAATGTATGGAACATTACTTTAGTGTCAATGAACAACCAAAATTTGCATTTTCTCCAGATGGAAACTTCCCAATAGTAAATGGAGAGAAGGGAATTTTGTACTTTAATATAAAAAAGGAAATAAATGAAGATAAATTTAGAAATCACAATTTAGTTGATATAAAGTCAAACAAAGAAGATGGATTTGTATGTGATAAAATTGAAGCTATTTTTAAAACTAATGACAAGAAAGAGTTAGTAAAATCATTAGCTTATTATACAGAGATAGAAGAACTAGAAGAAGAAAAAGTATTAGTAAGATATCTAGGAGAAAGAACTTTATCAAGAAACCCACACAGGTCATATAACTGTGCATTTAATTTAGCAAAAGATTTAGAAAAAATCAAAGAGCTAAATGTCAAAGGAATCATAATAAAAGATATTTTAAATTCATACTTTACAGATGATAATCATGGAAAAAAATTAGGGCTATATAAAGAAGATGTAGATATGGGAGTTTCTACAATATGCATAATGAGTATCTTCTTAGAAAAGAATGAGTTGAATATGAAAATAGATTTTAGATATCCTAAGGGCATAAGTTGGGAATTTATAACTAATAGAATTAATGAAATTGAGAAAAAAGAAAATTTAATAATTGAGATATATAAGGATTTAAAACTATTGTATGTAGAACCAGATAGTGAATTAATAAAGAAATTATCAAGTGCATATAAACAAGGTTTTGGAAAAGAAGCAGAACTTTTTACAAAAGGAGCTGCATCTTATGCAAGGGTATTAGAAAATGGAGTTGCATTTGGACCTACAATAGATGGAGATAGTCCAAATTCACATCAGGCAAATGAAAATATAAGTATAGACACATTATATAAAGCGATAGAAGTTTATATATATGCATTATATAGCCTAGCATTTCAATAAAAATGGAGGAAATAATACTATGAAGGATAAATTACAAGTACTTTCTGGAGCAATGATGATTCCTGTTATATTACTTGTTGTAGCAGGAGTATTTATAGGATTAGGGTCAGCTTTTGCAAATATGGAAAACGTTTCTGCATTAGGGCTTAGCGGGTTAATAAAAGAAGGGTCATTCATAAATGTATTCTTTAAAGTAATAAATGACCTAGGATTTATGGTAATGAGATACTTACCAATATTCTTTGTTACTGGTATAGCCTTTGGCTTATCTAAAAAGGAAAAAGGATGGGGGGCATTAGGAGGAATTGTTTTATTCATAGGAATGCACACAGTTATAAGTACATTACTAGTAGCAAATGGTATAAATTCAGATACAGTTACAGCAGAAGCGTTTATGGCATCTGGATTAGGTGAGGCAGAAGCATATAGTCGAAGTTCCTTATATGGTTCTTTCTTAGGAATATTTTCATATGATTGTAGTATATTTGGAGCTATAATAGCTGGATTTGTAGCTAGTGCAGTACATAACAAATTTGTTGACATAGAACTTCCTAGTGCATTATCTTTTTTCTCAGGGCCAAGATTTTCAATGATTATAATGTTTATAGCATCAATAGTATTGGGTACAGCAATGTACTTCATATGGCCACCAGTAGGGTTAGCATTATCTAAACTTGGTAATTGGATAGGTTCGAGTGGATTATTAGGAACATTTACTTTTGGAGCAATGGATAAAGCATTATTACCATTTGGTATACATCACTTAATTGCATTTCCTATAGAATATACAAGAGTAGGTGGAACAATGGAAGTAGGTGGAGCAATTTACGAAGGTGTTAACAATATAAGATTAGCTCAAATGGGAGACCCAGATACACTATCTTATATCACTCGTAACTTTACAACAGGACGTTTATTAATACATTTTGCAATATTGCCAGCAGCAGCTTTAGCTATGTATAAGTTGGCTGACAATGTTAATAAGAAAAAAGCAATAAGTATATTGATACCAGCAATAGTAACAGCCATGTTGGTAGGGGTAACGGAGCCAATAGAGTATACATTCTTATTTGTTGCACCATTATTATACTTTGCAGCATATGTACCACTAGCAGGGTTGACATATGTATTCACAGAAATGTTTAATGTTTCTATAATGGGAGAATCATTTAGAAATATGTTCCCTAATTTATTACAACCTCAAAAGGTAGATGCATTACCTTTATTATTTTTAATACCAATATTCTTTATAGTTACTTATATAATATTCACATGGGCAATTAAGAAGTTTGATATAAAGACACCAGGAAGAAGCTCAGAAGAAGTTAAGCTTTATAGTAAGAAAGAATATAGAGAAAGACAGTCTGTAGGTGATGTTAAAGTAGTAGAAAACAATGTAGTAGAAGATGAAGTAGGTGATAAAGATTCAGAACTTGTACACTATATAATAGAAGGTTTAGGAGGAAGTAGTAATATAAAAAATATTACAAACTGTGCGACTAGACTTAGAGTAGAGTTAAATTCAATTGATGGATTCTATGAAGACAGTTTCTGGGTAAATGAATTAGGTGCAAGTGGAGTTGTTAAAAAGAAAAATTCAGTTCAAGTTATATTTGGACCAAGAGTTATTACAATAGCATCAAAACTCAAAGCTGTATTGGGTGTAGATTAATATATATAAAGCTATGTAAATTAGATGAGTTTACATGGCTTTTATTTTTTATTATAAGAGCATTATAATAATTTTAAATCTCTAGAAAACTTGTGTGTATTCAAAATATACTATATTCCTTAAATCATGTGGAGGAAAAGATTATTTGCGAATAGTAGAATGATATCATAAAGCAAGAATTATTATACTGAAAATATTTACAATCTCGACATATTATGCTACAATTACTTACGATAAATAAAACTTAATAAGAATTACCTCATCTAATAAAAAGATTGAGGTAGAGGTTGCATTTACTAAGATTAATATTGAAGAGGTTGGAAGCCAATGAAGCAATATAAAAGGAGTGAGTGCCGAAGTGCTAGTGTCCAAAGCTAGTGCTGGGACTGTATTTAATAGGTACAGTACTGTCATCAAAATTATCCCAAATTTTGATGGAGAGCTATCTTAAACAAGATAAAGGGAAGATGCAGGTATGTTGTATTTAGCACATTTAGCTCAACATGTATCCATGTTGAGCTTTTTTACATCTAGACAAAATAGGGTAGAAAAGGGATGCAATAATAAAATATTTTAATTTAAAAAGTGGGGAGATTAAAAATGAGCAGTTTAAAAAAGAAAAAGTTTACTATGCCGCAGACACTTACTATAATATTTTTACTAATAGTAGTAATGGCAGTTCTTACTTGGATAGTACCAAGTGGAAATTTTGAAAGGGTAGATATAGACGGAAGATCAGTTGTTGTGGCTGGAACTTATGAAAAAGCATCATCAAATCCACAAGGGATTACTGATGTATTTACGGCACCTATAAATGGATTTATAGATGCGGCTGAAGTAGTTGGATTTGTTTTAATAGTTGGAGGAGCTTTTGGAATAGTTAATAAAACAGGAGCTATAGAAGCTGTTATAGCCCACACTGTCAATAAAATGAAGAGGTTTCAATTTTTAATAATACCTATCTCAATGATTCTATTTGGACTAGGTGGAACAACATTTGGAATGAGTGAAGAAACACTACCTTTTTATATGATATTTATTCCACTTATGACCAGTATGGGATATGATTCATTAACAGCAGTGGCAACAGTGTTTATAGGAGCAACGGCTGGATTTGGAGCAGCTACAACTAATCCTTTCTCTGTAGGAATAGCACAAGCATTGTCACAAATAACACCAGGTTCTGGGATAGAATTTAGAGTTGTTATGTTTATAATATATATGGCTATATCTATAGGATTTGTTATGATGTATGCCAATAAAGTTAAAAAAGACCCTAAAAAGTCTTTAGTACATGGTATATCATTAAATCAAGAATCAATGGTTAATACTGATACAAACATAAAAGAATTTACAAAAAGAGAAGCCATGGTAATAGCAATTTTTACAATAGGTATGGCGATTATGATATATGGAGTTTTAAAGCTAGGATGGTATATAACTGAAATTGCAATGATATTTACGGCTATAGGCATAATATCAGGTATAGCATCAGGGCTTAAACAAGATGACATAGTTAATTCATTCATAAGCGGAGCAGGAGATTTAATGACAGCAGGGTTATGTATAGCATTTGCACGTGGAATCGTAATAATAGCAGAAAATGGATTTATAATAGATACAATTTTAAATTCTGCAGCAAATTTATTAAATGGATTACCAAAAACTATCTTTATAAATTTAACTTTCTTAATAGAAGGTTTAATAGCATTTTTGATACCATCAGCGTCAGGACTTGCATCACTTACAATACCTGTACTTGCACCACTTGGGGACTTAGTAGATGTATCTAGACAAATGATAGTTACAGCCTATCAATTTGGTATAGGTGTAACTAATTTAATAACACCTACATCAGGTGTTTTAATGGGAGCATTAGCAGTAGCTAATATTCCTTGGTCAAAATGGGTTAGATTTGTAATTCCTTTAATGGTAGTATTAACAATTCTTGTAATGGTATTTTTGACAATAGGATTATTTCTAGGATTCTAATAGGAGGTAAGTCATGATAGAGAGTATAAAGAAAAGAGCTTATGAGATAGAGAATGAACTTGGAAAAGAAATTGAAGAAGTATGTGATTTTATATTCAATAACCCAGAATTAGGAGAAGAAGAATATATATCATCAAAATACTTAGTAGATAAAATGAAGGAATATGGATTTGATATAACTTATCCATACTGCAATATGGAGACTGCTTTCAGAGCTGAATTAGGGGATGATGATGGTCCAACTATAGCATTTTTGGCTGAGTATGATGCACTTCCAGGATATGGAGAAAATAAAGAACCAGCTCATGCTTGTGGACACAACTGGATTGCAGCATCTACACTAGGAGCTTGTATAGTATTAAGTAAGTTAAAAGAAAGTTTTAAAGGAAAAATTGTATTAATAGGAACACCAGCTGAAGAAACAACAGGAGGTAAATGTGATTTAGTTAAGGCAGGAGCTTTTGATGATATTGATGTAAGTTATCAAATGCATATAGAAGCTTTTAACAATATAAACTGTAAAGCTTTGGCAATAGACTCATTAGAATTTAGTTTTGAAGGGATATCAGCACATGCAGCTAGTCATCCTCATATGGGAGTTAATGCACTGGATGCAGTACAACTTACCTTTGCTGGTATAAATGCACTAAGACAACATGTAAAATCAGATGTTAGAATACATGGGATAGTTTCAAATGGAGGAGAAGCTCCAAACATAGTTCCAGAAAAAGCAGCTTGTAAGTTTTTTGTAAGAGCAGCTGAAAGAAGTTATTTAGATGAAGTAACTAAAAAAGTTATAAACTGTGCAAAAGGTGCAGAGTTAATGACAGGGGCTAAGCTTTCTTATAGATATTTTGAAAATTCTTTTGATAATATAATAAATAACAAAGTACTTCAAAAGATAACAAAAAATAATTTGATTGAGGCAGGTATAACAGATATATTAGAAGGTAAAGATGGTCCAGTAGGTTCTACAGATATAGGTAATGTAAGTCAAGTTTGTCCTACTATGTATACAGAAATAGCTTTGGATATAAATCCAATGGTATATGTTCATGAAAAAGAGTTTCTAAATTATGCAAATTCTGAGGAAGCTTATGATAAACTTCACAAATCAGTAAAGGCAATGGTAGGGTGTGCATTAGAAATCTATTTGGAAGATGGGCTACTTGATGAGATTAAGAAAAATCATTTAAATTAATATTAAATTAAAAACAAAAGGTATTTCCATGAAATTGGTAATACCTTTTTTGTTTTATTTGTCTTTTGATAAAACAATATTTTATTAATATAATTTATATAGTTTATTCAACATTAAAATATTTAGAAAAAGTTGACATTAAAAAATAAATTTGCTAACATATAATAAATAATAATTAAAATAAAATATAAACGGATAGTGATTGTTTAAGTACAAGCTAAACCTATTTATTACTCAGGATTCATGGGAATCTATTTAATGTGTAATAAATAGGTTTTTTTAATGCAATAAATTATATTCAAAATATTCTTAATAATTAAAAATATTTACTTTAACTTAGTATTAAGAAAGGGGGAATCACAATGGTTATTGAAAAAATACTCAATAACAATGTAATTATTACAACGGATGAAAATGATAAAGAAATAGTAGTTATGGGAAGAGGTTTAGCATATAAGAAACGTACAGGTGACCACATATCAAAGGATAAGGTTGATAAGGTATTCAAACTTTCAGACCCAAATATGTCTGATAAATTTAAAGAATTAATAGCAGATATTCCTATGAGGTATATGGAATTATCAGATGAAATAATTTTACAAGCTAAAGAAAAATTAGGGAAGAGATTAAATGATAGTATTTATATCTCTTTAACTGACCATATATATACAGCAATAGAAAGGGTTCGTGAAGGAGTAAATGTAAAGAATGCACTACTTTGGGATATAAAAAGATTTTATCAAAGCGAATTTAAAATAGGATTAGAAGCTTTGGATTACATAGAAGAAAAGTTTGAGATTAGATTGCCAGAAGATGAAGCTGGATTCATAGCACTACATATAGTTAATGCACAAATGGATCAAAATATAAAAGTCATATATGAAATTACACAAATGATACAAGAAATTACAAATGTGGTTAAATACCACTATAGAATAGTATTTAATGAAGATTCAGTTTATTATTATAGATTTATTACTCACCTAAAGTATTTTGCAGAAAGGCTTATTAGTAATAAATCATATGAAAATAATGAAGATGATTTATTAGAAGTAATAAAAGTAAAATATAAAAATGCTTATAAATGTATAGAAAAATTAGATGAATTTACACATAAAAAATACAATTATAATTTAACAGATGAAGAAAAATTATACTTAACTATTCATGTTGAAAGAGTAGTAAGCAAAAGTATTAAGTAAGATATAAATCCTAATAATTAGGTTTATATATATTGGGTGGTGACATTAAGTTGGCCAAACCTTCATATTTCAAAAAGAAAATGGAGGAGAAAAAATGAGAAAGTATGAGCAATTATCAAAAGACATTATTGCTAATGTAGGTGGGAAGGAGAATATTAGTAGTTTGTCTCACTGTATAACGAGATTACGTTTTAAGTTAAAAGACGAGTCAATAGCAAATGATGATGTACTAAAAAAAATGGATGGTATAGTTACTGTAATGAAAAGTGGAGGACAATATCAAGTAGTTATTGGTAACCATGTTCCAGATGTTTATGCAGTTGTGTGTGATTTGGCTGGATTAGGAGGGGATACAATAGACAATTCAGATTCAGATGCACCAAAAGGATTACTTAATAAGTTTATAGACATAATATCAGGAGTTTTTCAACCAATATTAGGAGTACTGTGTGCTGCTGGTATGATAAAAGGATTCAACGCAGTATTTACAGCATTGGGTTTATATAGAGAAGCTGATGGAGCATATATTATGCTAAATGCAATTGGAGATGCAATGTTCCAGTATATGCCGATAATTCTTGGATATACAGCTGCTAAGAAATTCAAATTAAAACCATTTATTGGTATGCTTATAGGTGCAGTTTTATGCTATTCAGGTATTCAATTAGATACTTTAGCATCTACAAGTCAACCTTTATATAATCTATTTGCTGGAACAATATTTGAATCACCAGTATATATAACTTTCTTAGGATTACCAGTAATAGCAATGAACTACACTTCAACAGTAGTTCCAGTAATTTTAATAGTATTATTAGCAGCTAAGTTAGAAAAAGTGTTTGCTAAAATAATACCAGATGTAGTAAAGAATTTCTTTGTACCAATGGCAGTTTTATTAGTTTCTTTACCAGTAGGATTTATGGTTATAGGTCCTATAGCAACGTATGCTTCCAATATAGTTGGAAATGGATTTTTAGCTTTATTTAATTTCTCATCAGTTTTATGTGGCGTATTAACTGGTTTATTGTGGCAAGTGCTTGTAATATTTGGGCTACATTGGGGACTAGTACCAATAGCTATTTCAAACCTTATGACTATGGGGTCTGACACAATATTAGTTGGAGCATTTGCACCATCTTTTGCACAAACAGCAGTAGTTGCAGCAATGTACTTTAAATTAAAAGACAAGAAAATAAAAGAGTTATGTGTACCTGCAGTTATTTCAGGTATATGTGGTGTAACGGAACCTGCAATATACGGAATAACTTTACCAAGAAAAACACCATTCATATATAGTTGTATAGGTGGTGCAGCAGCAGGAGCTGTAATGGGAATAATGAATGTCAAAGGTTATGTAATGGGTGGACTTGGAATATTTGGCATACCTAATTATATAAATCCAACAACTGGAGATATGACAGGCGTTTATGTATCAATAATAGCAGCAATAGTAGCAACTGTAGTAGGATTTGTATTAACATTCTTCTTCTGGAAAGATGATACTGTGGTAGAAGACTCTAAAAATGATAATAGACAAAAAATGGTAGAAAATACTAAAAGAGAAGTAATATATAGTCCAATAAAAGGTGAAGTAAAAGCTTTGGAACAAGTTAAAGATTCAGCATTTTCAACAGGTGTATTAGGTAAGGGTGTAGCTATAGTTCCTAAAGAGGGAAAGGTTGTAGCACCATTTGATGGGACTATAATGACTTTATTTCCAACAAAACATGCAATCGGAATAATATCTGATAATGGATGTGAGTTATTGATACATATAGGGTTAAATACTGTTCAATTAGAAGGTAAATTCTTTGAATCTTTTGTTAAGCAAGGTGATAAGATTCAAAAAGGTCAAACTTTAATAACTTTTGATATAGAAAATATATTAAAAGAAGGATATTGCTTAGAAACACCAGTAGTTGTTACTAATTATTCTGATTATGTGGATATTATAGAAAAAACACCAAAGTACATAAGTAATAGTCAGGAATTGATAACTGTTTTAGCTTAGAATAGGGTATTCTTAATAAGAATCAGAAATTGGTATTTTTATTTTAAAAGAGATTTACTATAAATAAATTATTGGAGGTAGAGCTATGGCACTTAGAAAAGATTTTTTATGGGGGGGAGCAACAGCTGCAAATCAATGTGAAGGTGGATATAAAGAAGGTGGTAGAGGTTTAGCTAATGTTGATGTTATACCACAAGGAGAAAATAGATTTCCAGTTTTAGCTGGAAAAATGAAAATGTTTGAATGTGATGATGAATATTATTATCCAGCTCATGAAGCAATAGATATGTATCATAATTACAAAGATGATATAAAATTATTTGCGGAGATGGGATTTAAATGCTATCGTATGTCAATAGCATGGACTAGAATATTTCCCACAGGAGTTGAGGAAGCTCCAAATGAAGAGGGATTAAGATTCTATGAAGATATATTCAATGAGTGTTTAAAATATGGAATAGAACCAGTAGTAACAATCTGCCACTTTGATGTCCCTATGTATTTGGTAGAAAAATATGGTGCATGGAGGAATCGTAGGCTAGTAGATTTATATGTAAAATACTGTGAAGCCATATTTATAAGATTCAAAGGAAAAGTAAAGTATTGGCTGACATTCAATGAAATAAATATGATACTTCATTTACCATTTATAGGTGCAGGACTATATATTGAAGAAGGTGAAAATGAAACACAAATAAAATATCAAGCTGCGCATCATCAATTAGTTGCAAGTGCATTAGTTACTAAACTAGCTCATGATGTAAGTCCAGAATTTAAAATAGGGTGTATGTTAGCTGCAGGAAACACTTATGCCAATACTTGTAATCCATTGGATGTATGGAAATCTATAGAAAAAGATAGGGAAAACTACTTTTTTATAGATGTACAATCTCGTGGAGAATATCCAGCTTATGCCCTAAAAGAATTGGAGCGAAAAGGAATAAATATAGCGATGGAAGAAGATGATAAAAGGATACTTAAAGAAAATACAGTAGATTTTATATCGTTCTCATACTATTCATCAAGACTTACAAGTGCAGACCCTGAAGTAAATATTTTAACAGAAGGAAATGTTTTTGCAAGCCTTAAAAATCCATACTTAGGTGCAAGTGAGTGGGGATGGCAAATAGACCCACTAGGGCTTAGAATAACTATGAATTCTTTATATGACCGTTATCAAAAACCATTATTTATAGTTGAAAATGGACTAGGAGCAGTAGATAATCCAGAGGAAAATGGTAATATAAATGATGATTATAGAATTGATTACTTACGTGCTCATATAAAAGCTATGATAGATGCTGTTGAGTTAGATGGTGTTGACTTATTGGGGTATACTCCATGGGGATGTATTGATTTAGTAAGTGCTAGTACTGGAGAAATGAAAAAGCGTTATGGATTTATATATGTGGATAAAGATAATGATGGAAACGGAACTTTAAAACGTAGCAAAAAGAAGAGTTTTGACTGGTATAAAAAAGTAATAGCATCAAATGGTAAAGAATTAGAATAGGAGGATATAGATATGTCATTTAAAAAAGATTTTTTGTGGGGGGGAGCAACAGCTGCAAATCAATGTGAAGGAGCATGGAATTTAGATGGGAAAGGACCATCTTGCTCAGATATGTGTACTGGAGGCTCTCAAACGGTAAGTAAAAAAATAACGAGAATTATAGAAAAAGGAACATTCTACCCAAGTCATGAAGCAATAGATTTTTATCACAGATATAAAGAAGATATAGCTTTATTTGCAGAAATGGGATTTAAAGTGTTTAGATTTTCAATAGCATGGACTAGAATATTTCCAACAGGAATGGAGAAAGAGCCAAATGAATTAGGACTTAAGTTTTATGAAAATGTAATAGATGAGTGCTTAAAATACAATATAGAGCCATTAATAACAATATCCCACTATGAAGTACCCTTTGCAATAACAGAGAAATACAATGGATGGGTTTCGAGAGAGGTAATAGACCTGTATATGAATTACTGTGAAGCAATATTTAAGAGATATAAAGGAAAAGTAAAATATTGGCTAACATTCAATGAAATAAATTCGGCTACTATGCCTATGGGAGGCTACTTATCACAAGGGATATTAAATAAAGGAACTACAGATTTTATAAACCAAGTAGATATACCTCAACTTCGTTTTCAAGGGTTACATCATCAATTTGTAGCAAGTGCTAAGGCTGTTAAGTTAGCTCATGAAATAGATTCAAATTATCAAGTTGGATGTATGCAAATATTTGCAACAATGTATCCCTATACTTGTAATCCAGATGATGTAGTTAAAACTCAAAGAGATAGTAGAGTAATGAATTATTTCTGTGGAGATGTACAAGTGCGTGGCGAATATCCAAGTTATATGAATAGGTATTTTGGAGAAAATAGTATCGAAATAAAAATGGAAAAAGGCGATTTAGAAATTTTAAAAGAAGGTTGTGTAGATTTCTATACATTTAGTTACTATATGTCTATATGTGTAAGTAGCGATTCTAAAGAAGCTAATACAAGTGGTAATATATTAGGTGGAGTAAAAAATCCATATCTTAAGTCTAGTGAATGGGGGTGGCAAATAGACCCTAAAGGGCTTAGATATTCATTAAATGAGATTTATGATAGATACAGAATACCTATGATGGTAGTTGAAAATGGTTTAGGAGCTTATGATAAAAAAGAACCTAATGGAGTAATAAATGATAACTATCGTATAGAATATTTAAAAGAGCATATAGAGCAAATGAAGGAAGCTGTAGAAGATGGTGTTGATTTATTTGGATATACTCCATGGGGATGTATAGACTTAGTAAGTGCATCTACTGGTGAGATGGCTAAGAGATATGGGTTTATATATGTGGATAAGTATGATGATGGAAGTGGAGACTTGTCTAGGATTAAGAAGAAGAGTTTTAACTGGTATAAACAAGTAATAGAATCTAATGGTGAAAAGTTATAGCATATAGATACTGTTTGTGTTTAGAAGAGTAGCATATAGTGTTGATATATACGATTTTTTATCACAAAGAAAGGTGGAGTAACGATTCGTTATTCCATCTTTTTTATAATTGGCACAATTTTTGCTCTATATAAGTTTAAGAAATATGATAGGCATTACGACTATGATACGTGGGACATAAAACCAATAAATGAATATGTTAGTATACTAAATGTACAATTTTTTGATAGTATTAAAGTGAAAATTAAATGTATATTATAAAAGAGTAGAGTATATTTTAAAAGGAGTAATAAGATGAAAACAATAGCAGTAGTAACTGATGGGCTATCTAAACTAGAATGTTTTTTAAATAAAAATTTAGAACTGATATTTAAAGATAAAGTAATGATAAAAAACTATTATTTAAATAAAATAACAGAAAAAGAATCGATAAAAGGTGACATAATATTGGTAATGATAGATGACAGAGTATTAAAAATAAAAAAATATGTAAAAGATGTTTCAAAAATAATAACTATAAATAGGAGTATAAAGCAAAAGGATATATACAAGTTATTTTCATTACCAGAAGGGATAGATGTATTAGTAGTAAATTAGGTTACTAAAAAGGAAAATATAAATACCTATTTTACCCATTAGTTAGACTTAAGACCATTCATAAAAGTCAAATTAAACAGGATTAAAATAAAATATAAGTCAATAAAATTATTTATATTACTAGTATTTAGGAAAAGTATTTCTAAAATGAATTATAATCTTTAAATAAATAAAATATTGGTATGCTACTTGCTCTTTAATAGAGAAGTAGCATTTTTTATTGTTCACAAATAAGTTAAGGGGTGAAGAAAGTGGTTAAAAAGAAATATCCAGTAATAGGAATATCAGGCAATTTATTAATTGATGAGGGGGGAATGTTTCCTGGCTATGAAAGAGCTTATGTAAATAATGACTATATACAATCAGTAGTTATGTGTAAAGCTATACCATATATTGTACCGATTGTATATGATGATGAGATTATAAAGGAGCAAGTATCTAATATAGACGCGCTTATACTATCTGGAGGACAAGATATAAATCCGCTTATATGGAAAGAAGAACCTCATAATAAGTTAGGTGCAATATCACCAAAGAGAGATGTTTTTGATATGAAATTATTAAAACATGCTTTAGATATGAAAAAACCAGTTTTAGGTATATGTAGAGGAGAACAAATTATAAATGTAGCTGAGGGAGGTAGTTTATATCAAGATTTATCTCTAGTTGAAGGAGCTTATATTAAACACAATCAGCAACATTTATCTAACATACCTACACATACAGCACAGATAAAAGAGGGAACAAAGTTATATGAAATATTAGGAGAAAAAGAAATTTTAGTTAATAGCTTTCACCACTTAGTTGTCAATAAGGTAGCACCAGGATATATTGTTTCAGCTACAGCTAAAGATGGCTTGATTGAAGCTATAGAAAAGGAGGGAAGTGAGTTTGTAATAGGAATACAATGGCATCCAGAAATGATGACTAGAGATTATGATAATATGAAAAAAATATTTATGGCAATAGTTAAAGAAGCATCTAAATAATTATAACTATATTAAGTTGGGTTTGGGGGGAATAACAATGGAAAAAGGCATTAAGTTAGGTTTTTGGAGTATTGTATTATTAGGAATCAATGCAATAATAGGGTCAGGTATATTTGGGTTACCTGGCGATGCTTATACAGATATAGGTCCAGCAAGTATATTAGTATTAGTTTTTTGTATGTTTTTAGCTGTTTCTATCGCTTTATGTTTTGCTGAAGCAGGTAGTTGGTTTGATACTGACGGAGGTCCATATCTTTATGCAAAAGAGGCGTTTGGAGATTTTATTGGATTTGAAGTTGGATTTATGAAATGGATAGTTAGTATGATTGCTTGGGCTACTATGGCAAATTTCTTTGCTGTAACACTATCATCTGTATGGCCTCAGGCAGCAGAACCACTTACTAAAAATATAATAATTGGTATACTAGTTGTAGGACTTGGGATTATAAACTTTATGGGAATGAAACAATCTAAGCATTTAAACAATATAATGACTATAGGAAAATTATTACCGATAGTTTTATTTATAGCTGTAGGCTTATTCTTTATAAAAGGTTCTAATTTTACACCATTTGTAATAATACAAAAAGGTCAAAGTGCATCGTCAGCTTTTGTAGCAGTATCTATAACTTTATTTTATGCTTTTACAGGATTTGAATCTTTAGCAGTTGCAGCAAAAGATATGGAGAATCCTAAGAAAAATGTACCTAAAGCACTGGTAATGGTAATGTTTGTGGTATCAGTAATATATATGCTTATACTGGGAATAAGTATAGGTGTATTAGGCAATGGATTAGCAGGGTCAGCTACTCCTGTTGCAGATGCTGCTATTAAGATGTTAGGTCCTATAGGTGGGTATATAATTACAATAGGAACTATAGTATCTGTTGGAGGTATAAATATTGCATCATCTATATTTACACCAAGGTCCGCTGCTGCTTTGGTTGAGCAAGGATTAATGCCTAAGTCTATAAGAAAAACTAATAAAAATGGAGCTCCATATATAGCCATTATAGTATCTGTTATAGGAACTCTATTAATAGCATGGTCGGGCTCATTTACAACATTATCTCAAATAAGTGTTGTATCTAGATTTATTCAATATATTCCTACCTGTTTAGCTGTATTGATATTAAGAAAGAAGTATGCTAGTAAAGATGTAAATTTTAGAATACCTGGAGGAGCAATTATACCAATATTTGCAGTTATTATAAGTATATTATTACTAATAAAAGCAGGTATAGATGAACCTATGAAGATAGTTTGGGGATTAGGAGGGATGATAATTGTAGTTCCTATATATTTCTATATGACTAAGGTATACTCAAAGAAATATAATGATGTAGAAGTCAAATAATTATTGTAATCTATATGGATTCTATAAAGATTATTTTGAATTTAGGGAAATGGGGCTGTATCACTAGAAAATAGTGCTACACCCTTTATTATACAAGAATCCCAATTTCAAAAGAGTTTGGGATTCTTGTATAATAATTGTGTGTTAAAACAAAATGGTATACAGTTTAATTATACTACTTATGGTGATAATTATCAATTTA
>NZ_JAGWCX010000033.1:0-44561 GCF_020657775.1 Clostridioides sp. ZZV14-6345
TTATATATAAGTTTACAGCTTTTAGTTTAAGTTCTTTGCTATATTTTTTGTATTTTTTAGACATAGAAAACCCCCTTAGAGTATACGCTTTTTAGACCTATTATAATGGCCTTTTATTTGAATGTCTACTATAAGGGGATTATACTAATTTTGAGATAGCCTAGTTTTTGATATAAATAAGTTTTATTATTTTATAAAAAATTTATATAAAAATAAAAAATTATAATTATATATAAAGTTTGATAAAGTAAAGATGAATTACTATAGATTTAAATTATATTATTTTTTATTATTTTTATACCTTTCTTAGTTATAGATGAACCCTTTCTTCCTTTACCAGAAATTAAGTATCCGTTGTGTGTCAAATATTCGAGCATATTTCTTACTTCGTATTCTGTGACATTATATTCCATAAATTTCATTAGTTTTGTCCTCCCCATTGGCTTCATGTACAATGATTTTAGAATAGAAATACATATGTTTTTGTCATATTGACTCAAATCATTGAATATAGACACATTACTTGACATATAATTATTATTTAATTTTGAAGATATGTTTTGAGGTAAATCATTTATTGTAAGATAATTGGAACCCATGTAGGCCATATATTCAATACAATTTCTCAATTCCCTAATATTACCCATCCAAGTATATGAATTTAAAGCTTCTAAAAGACTTTTATCTAGTTTGATATTTTTATAGGGAAATTCTTTTAAAAATGATTCTAAAAGAATAGGTATATCTTCTAATCTATATCTAAGTGGAGGCAAATCTAAGGTGAACATGCTTATTCTGTAAAATAAATCCATCCTAAATTTGTTTTCTGTAATTAATTTTTCTAAATCTTTATTTGTAGCAGCTAATATTCTCACATCAATTGGAATGATACTTGTACCACCAATTTTTCTGATTTCTTTTTCTTGTAAGACTCTCAAAAGTTTAACCTGTAAATTATGTGGCATATCTCCTATCTCATCTAGAAATATAGTGCCAGTATGAGCCAATTCAAATAATCCTTTTTTTCCACCCTTTTTTGCACCAGTAAAGGAGCCATCTTCATATCCAAATAGTTCACTTTCAAGTAGTTCACTTGGTAGTGAAGCGCAATTTATTGCTACAAAAGGTTTATTTTTTCTATTTGAATGATTATGTATTGATTGAGTAAAGGCTTCTTTACCTGTACCTGTTTCACCTGTTATTAATATAGGATTATCTGTAAGAGCCATCTTTTTTGCTTTTTTAATACAGTCTTTTATAACAACAGTATTTCCAATAATATTATTAAATTTATATTTAGCTACGTAACCTCTTTTAACAGAATCACTTCTTATTTTTTGTTCTAATATTTCTATATTGTTTACATCTTTTAATGTAATTAAGCAACCCTCTATATTTTTATAAAGATAAAACGGTTTTTTAGAAAGTATGAATTTTTTATCTATTTCATCTATGTATATAATCATATTATCTATATTTAAATTCTTTGTAATTTTATCTAAGAAACTCCTTGGTAGATATTCCATTAAGGATGGTGATTTTATAAGTTTTTCATCTAGTTCTAACATACTAAGTAAAGATTTATTTACAAAAGTAACTTTGTTAAAGGTATTGAAAAATATTAGACCATCACCTATTTCATCAATGGTCATGTATAGTATAGTTTTTAATTTAGATATATTATCTAAGGATGTATTCAAGAAGTCATGGCTTAATGTCTCTTTGGACAATCTGTATAGTTTTTCTATAAATTTTTCATTTTTTAGCTTTAGTACTACTAGTAATGACATATATGTATCTAATGAAATTTTTCTCCAACCTAGGTCGACTATATTTTTTATGTATTTTGGTATGAATCTAATTTGTCCTGGTGTTATAGCTGTATCTAAGTCATATACTTCATCACAATCTGGATATGTTGGTACAAAATCTATATGATTTATTCCAATTTTATATAGATAAGTGGCCATCTCAAATGCTGAAGTTTTATTGGTGGTCATAAGTAATGATTTTGTACCTGGAGGGAGTTGCATCATTTTTTCATATCCAAGTTTTGAAAGTGCTTTCGTTCCGTGAATAATTTCAATGTCTTCTTTAAAATGTTTTATTAAAAAATTACTAGTTAAAGGTGACAAAGAAAGTACTACATCTCCTTCTAAATTTTCTTTTATGCCATCAAGTATATTTTGTGTTTCTATGATTATTTCATCTCCAAAAAAGCTTATTAACTCCTCTTTGTAGTGGTCACTATTTAATTTATCATATGTTATAAGGATTAATTTTTTTTTGTCCATTTTATTTCTCCCAACAAAGTAATATTTATTTTTAAAGTATAAGATTAGTTATATTATACAACAAATAATAGAATAAATTTAGATATTTGATTAAATAATAGGTTTTTTTAGGTTTTTATCCTATAAAAACCTATTTAAAAATGAATTTTGTTAGATAACAAAAATCAGTTTTTTATATTGTGAAGTTTGTTTTAAATAAGTAATAAAAAAAGAATGTATTTATAAACTTGAGAAGTTAGTAATTATAAGTAATTTAATTATTGGAATAAATTTACAACAATAAATTAAACACAAAAACCTTATCATTAAAGTATTGGCATAAGTTTTGCTTATTAAATAGATATACTAATAAAATTCATTTAAACAGGAGGGAGAATTTATATGAAAAAATTGGAATCAACAACAGAAAAAGTAGAGGTAAAATGGTATGGGTATGTATCATTGATATTGGGTGCATTATTCTTTTCAGGAATATTTAAAGATGCACCAGGTGCATTAAAAGTTTTGGACTTTAATAATGTATTGGGTTCTTTTGGAACACTAGGAACAATCAATGATGGTGTAGGTACATTAGCTGCAAACTTTAGAGGAGATGGAGGTACTGGTCCTCGAGATGGGTGGTTATACGCATTGACACTAATACCATCAGTTATGTTTGCTCTTGGAATAGTTAGAGTTATAGACCATTTAGATGGAATGAAGGCAGCTCAAAAACTTCTTAGCCCACTATTAAAACCATTATTAGGATTACCTGGATTTGCAGGGTTAACTTTAATAGCTAGCTTACAATCTACAGATGCTGCGGCATCTATGACTAAAGAACTTAAAGATGATGGATATATAGATGAAAAACAAAAGGCAGTATTTTGTGCATTTCAATTTTCAGGTGCGTCTGCAATAACAAATTTCTTTGCTTCTGGAGCAGCACTATTTCCATTTATAGGAGATGTACCAATATTTATACCACTTGCTTTAATCTTAATTATGAAATTTGTTGGGGCAAACTTACTTAGATTATATTTAAACAAATTTGACAAGGGGGAAGCTTAATATGAATGAGGTAGCAAAAAAAGAAGAAAAAGTTAAAAAAGGAAATGTGATAGATGCATTTATTGGAGGGGCTAGAAATGGATTTCAAATAAGTACAAATTCAATGGCTCCAAATGTTATATTTGGTTTTGCTATAATTTCTGTATTCAATTTAACTGGTCTTTTGGATATAATAGGGACAATATTCACACCTGTAATGAGTTTATTTGGACTTCCAGGTGTTGCAGCAACGGCTATAATGACAATATTTATATCAATGGGAGGAGCATCTGGGGTAATAGCAGGTTTGTTTACAGCAGGTCAGATAAGCCAAGCACATGTTGCAATTCTCTTACCAATGTTATTGCTTTCAGGAGCTCAGATACAATTTATGGGCAGACTTTTAGGAACGGCTGAATTAAAGACAAAGTACTATCCGCACATGTTTGTGATAGCAACGTTAAATGGTTGCATTGCAATGCTTATAATGAATTATTTCATAGTATAGGTAATTATAATAAAAATTTAATATAAATTGAAGGTTTAAATTTTAAGGAGGAATTATATTATGCAGACTAACAAAGGTTATATTGAGTATGTACATAAAGTGTATGATTATCTACACACTATACCAGAAAAAGGATTTGAAGAATACAAGACATCAGAATTTGTTTTAAAAGAGCTTGAAAAAATGGGATTTGAAAATATTAATAAAGGTATTGCAGGAACTGGTATTATAGTAACTATAGATTCTAAAGAAGAAGGACCTGTATTTGCTATAAGAGCAGATATGGATGCGTTGGAATTTATAATAGATGGAAAAAAGAAAATGATACATGCTTGTGGTCATGATGGTCACACTTCTATGCTTTTAACAGCTGCAAAGTTAATAAAAGATAGAAACCTAGTAAAGAGAGGAAAATTAAAAATACTTTTTCAACCAGGGGAAGAAAAGTTATATGGAGCATTAAGAGTAATTGATTCTGGGTTATTAGATGATGTAGAAGAAATGGTAGGTATGCATTTAAGACCTGGACAAGATTGTAGGCTGGGAAAGGCTATACCTGCAATGTATCATTGTGCTAGTTGTATAATGGAATTTGCGATTAAAGGTACTACTTGTCATGGTTCTAAACCGCATTTGGGAGTAAATGCAGTAGATGCTGTTTGTTTAGCAGTAAATTCGATAAATGCAATAAGAGTAAATCCAGCTGTGCCAAATTCTATAAAAGTAACAAATATATCCGTTAAAGGAGAAACATATAATAATATACCAGATGAAGCATTTATGGCTTTAGATATAAGAGCTGAAAGTAATGATATAATAGAAGAATTAAAAGAAAAAGCCATCCATGCTGTAAAAACTGCTGTAAGTTCTATAAATGCAGAAGCTATATTGCTTTCAAAGGATGGAGTACCAGCAGCAGAGTTTGATGAAGGGCTTGTGAAATTGGCTGAAGAAACTATAAAAGATGTATTGGGAACAGATGCGTCGATAGGTATATTTAAAAATTCTGGAGGAGAAGATTTCCACTATTATACACAAAAATTAAAATGTAAAACTACATATATTGGATTGGGAGCTGATGCTACACCAGGATTCCATAACCCAAATGTAACATTTGATACAAAGGCATTAGAATATGGAGTAGATATATGGTGTAGATTGGTTGAAAAGAGATTAGGATAATGTCCAAACGATTAGCTTCACATTTAAAATTTTAGAAACTATAGAAAAAGATTGCCCATGTTAGTTGAAATATAATTAATATGAGCAATCTTGTTTTGATATAATGAAGTTATTTTTACAATATTGAAAAAAACTACAACAATAAAAACAAATATATTTTAAATCTATTGGACAAAAAAGTGCTATTATTATAGTATGTAGAGTTGTAAAATAATACTAAATTATACATAGCTATAGATTTAATAATTATAAAATCTATATTTTTAGGAGGGGAAAAATGAGTAAATATAATTTTGACAGAGTGATAGATAGAGTGGGAACAGATTGTGTTAAATGGGATTTTAGAACTAATTGTTCACCAAAAGCACAAAAATATGGTTTACCTTTTTGGATTGCAGATATGGATTTTGAATGTGCAGAACCAATAATAGAAGCGTTACATAAAAAAGTTAATCACAAAATATTTGGGTATAGTTCCAATGATAGTGAGAAATACTTTGATTCAGTTTGTGGTTGGTATAAAAGGAGATTTAACTGGGAAATAAATAGAGAAGATATTGTTTTTAGTCCAGGGGTCGTACCAGCGGTGGCTATTTTAGTAAGAATATTAACTGATTCTAATGAAGGTGTAATAGTTCAAAAACCAGTATATTACCCATTTGAAGCTAAGATAAAAAGTAATAATAGAGAAGTTGTAAACAATCCTCTAATATATGAAAATGGGACTTATAGAATGGATTATGATGATTTGGAAGAAAAGGCTAAGTGTAGTAACAATAAAGTACTTATACTTTGTAGCCCTCACAATCCTGTTGGGAGAGTTTGGAGAGAAGAAGAATTAAAAAAGGTTGTAGAAATATGTAAAAAATACAATTTATGGATAATAGCTGATGAGATACATTCTGATTTAATTAGAAAAGGATTTAAACATACTCCTTTGCAAGCCTTATGTCCAGAGTATAAAGATAAAATAATTACATGTATAGCCCCAAGTAAAACGTTTAATTTGGCTGGAATGCAATTGTCTAATATAATAGTTAATAATAATGAATTAAGAAATAAATATCAAGAAGAAGTTACAGCTGTTGGAGTTGGAACCTCACCAAATCCTTTTGCTATTGTATCTACAATAGCAGCATATAATGAGAGTGAAGATTGGCTTAATGAATTGAATGAATATTTAGATAACAACATAAAATTTATTGATGAATACTTAAAAGAAAATTTACCAAAAGTAAAACTTGTTTATCCAGAAGGAACATATCTAGCATGGTTAGATTTTACTGCTTATGGATTAAATGAAGTAGAACTTGAAGATTTAATGTTTAAAAAAGCTAATGTATTGTTTGATGAGGGTTATATATTTGGAAAAGAAGGAATAGGATTTGAAAGAATAAATGTAGCATGTCCACAGTCTTTATTAAAAGAATGTATGGATAGATTAAAGGCTACGTTTGAAAATTTATAAAGTATAGGTAAAAGTTCTAAAGTGTGTAAAAATAAAAAAATAATAAACTTGACAAATTTTAACTAATCACTTATCATACTATTATGAATAAATAGAAAACATAAGAGAGCTAAATTTTATTGAATTAAACTCTTAAAGACTTTGAAAGGAAGAGTAGTTATAGAATGTAATTAAAGCGAGTTGGTGATGGTGTGAGACCAATATGAAGTCTATAATGAAGAACATCCTGGAGTTGCTAACCGAAATTTTAAAAGAGTAGGCTTAGTCGGAACCAAACCGTTATCATATTGGGATGTATCGAGTAATATCTGTACATTATGAGCTGGGTTTGAATTTATTTCAGACTAATCAGGGTGGTACCGCGGAAAAGCAACCTTTCGTCCCTTTTATATAGGGATGAAGGGTTTTTTTTATGGAAAAATATATAAATATAGGGAGTGAATAATATGAGCACAATAATACCAAAGGATTATAAAAGTAGTTTGAATGTAATTGATACACAAATAGCTATAAAAAAATTAAAAGATTTTTTTGAAATGAGACTAAGTAATGAATTAAATCTTATAAGAGTTTCTTCTCCGTTATTTGTATTACCAGAAACAGGTGCAAATGATAATTTAAATGGAGAAAAGGCTGTAAGTTTTGATATACCATTTATGAATAAAAATGCAGAAATTGTTCAATCACTTGCAAAATGGAAACGATTAGCTCTTAAAAAATACGGCTTTAAAGTTGGCAGTGGTTTATATACAGATATGAATGCAATAAGAAAAAATGAAGAATTGGATAATATACATTCCCTTTATGTAGACCAGTGGGATTGGGAATTGGTTATAGATAAAAGTAGCAGAAATGAAAAGACTTTAAAAGATATTGTAAAAAGGCTATATGGAGTATTTAAAGATACTGAAATTTTTGTATGTAGTATGTATAAAGGTATAAAAGAAATCTTACCAGAAGAAATAACTTTTATAACATCACAAGAGTTAGAAGATATGTATCCTGAATTATCGCCAAAGGAAAGAGAAGACAAAGTTGTAAAAGACAAGAAGGCAGTATTTATAACTCAAATAGGAAAGACACTAATATCAGGAGAAAAACATGATGGAAGAAGCCCTGATTATGATGACTGGGAATTGAATGGAGATATATTATTTTATAATCCTGTTTTAGATTCAGCGTTAGAATTATCTTCAATGGGAATTAGAGTTGATGAAGAATCTCTTGATAGACAATTGAAACTTGCTGGATGTGAAGAGAGAAAAGAGTTTGACTATCATAAGATGCTTTTAAATGGTGAGCTTCCATATACAATTGGTGGAGGAATTGGTCAATCAAGAATATGTATGTATTTCTTGCAAAAGGCTCATATAGGAGAAGTACAGGTTGGAGTATGGCCACAAGATATGATTAAAAATTGTAGCAGTGCAGGAATTGAATTATTATAATTTAAATGTAAACTAATTAATAAAATTTATATCTAATATATTCATCAAATTAATTATATCGGTTATAATGTAGAATAACCTATAATTATAAGAGGTGATAAATATGGAATTTCTAAAAAGAGTCATTAATATAATTTTAGATTTTTTAAAAAAAATTTTGGTGAGATTTAAAAATGCTAAATTTGGTTTGCTTTTTATATTTGATTTACTTAAACTACCTGATTTTATGACAGATAAACGAATCAATATAGTCGATAAAATAAAAGTAGTTTCCGTATTAATTTTTACTATATCGTACTTTGTATCTGGAGTTGATATAGTACCTGAAATGATTGCTGGTGCATTTGGTTTTGTAGATGATGCTATAGTATTAATTTGGAGTATAGGTACTGTGAATGAAGAAATTAATAAGTATAGAATTATTGCAAAAAAGGATAAACATTCAAATATAATTGAAAATGTAGAATTTTCTATAAAAGATGAAGAAGAATAACAATTTATATGTGTTATTCTTTTTTTTATTAACAAAAAATGGTTAAATTGTTGACGGAGAGGTAAAACTCTATTATCATAATAAGTGGATATCCAATATTTAGCTAAGTATTCAATGTACAAGGATGCTTAATTTAAAAAAGTTATGGAGGGTAAATGTTATGAAGAAAAAAATAGGTTTAGTGCCCAAGCTAATCATCGGTATCATAGTCGGTATTTTAATCGGAAGTTATGCACCAGAAATAATTGTACAAATATTAGTAACAGTTAGTACTCTATTCTCAGCATTCCTAAAATTTGTTATACCATTTATAATTATAGGTTTTGTAACAGCAGGTATAGCTGATTTAGCAACAGGCGCAGGAAAGTTATTGGGAATAACTACAGGAATCGCATATGGTTCTACTTTAATAGCAGGATTATTGTCATTTGTAGTATCTACATTAATCTTCCCAAATTTTATTGATGCAAGTGTTGCAAGTCAAATTGGAGACCCAGAAGCAGGAATGTTAGCTCCAATCTTCACAATTCCATTAGAGCCTATGGTAGATGTAACAGCAGCAATCGTATTTGCATTTGTAATGGGACTTGGAATATCAGCTTTAAGAAATCATGGTAAAGGAGAAACTTTATTTAATTTCTTCCAAGAATTCCAAGAAATCGTAACGAAAACGTTGTCAACAGTAATTATACCTTTATTACCTTTATATATAGCAGGAACTTTTGCAAATATAACTATAGCAGGGGAAGTATGGACAATATTAGGGGTATTCTGGAAAGTATATTTAGTAGTAATCCCTTTACATTTTGTATATATGGCATGTCAATTTACAGCAGCAGGAATGTTTTCAGGAAAAAATCCAGTAAGAATGTTAAAAAATCAAGTACCTGGATATTTAACAGCTATAGGTACTCAATCTTCAGCAGCAACTATACCAGTTAATGTTGGTTGTGCAGAAAAAAACGGAGTAAGTAAGCAAATAAGAGAATTTGTTGTACCTCTTTGTGCAACAATACATTTATCAGGTAGTATGATATCAATAACAGGATTTACAACAGCAGTTTTAATGATGAATGGTATGCCACATGGAATAGGCGTATTATTCCCTTATATTGCAATGTTAGGTATAGCAATGGTTGCAGCACCAGGAGCACCAGGTGGAGCTATAATGAGTGCACTTCCTTTCTTACCAATGGTTGGAATACCATCAGATGGTGGTCTTGCAAGTTTAATGATAGCTTTATACTTAACTCAAGACAGTTTTGGTACAGCATGTAACGTATCAGGAGATAATGCAATAGCAGTAGTTGTAGATAAAATAAATGATGGAATTAGTAAAAAAGGAAACAAAGAAAAGCAAAGTGCTTAGTCTGTAAATATATGAAAATGAGGCCGTCTTAAAATACAGATAGGCCTCTTTTTCATTATTGAAATAATGATGAAAATATATTTGATTTCATACAAAAAAGAGTGCCTTAGAACTAAAAAGTTCATTTTGAGACACTCCCATTTTTTATATTGTACAAATTACAAAATAAAGTAATTTTTTTATTTAAAAATTGATTTAAGAGATGATATTAATAATTTATTTTCATTAGGTTTTAATATACATACCCTAAAAAAATATTCATCTAGACCTTCAAAAGAATAACAATCTCTTATTATTCTTCTTTGAGGAATTAGTTTCTCACGAAGAGATTTAGCAGTCAATTCCTTTGTCTTAATTTTGCACAATATAAAATTACCTTTAGTATCATACACATTTAAACTTTTTATATTTTTAAGTTCTTTAAGTAAATAGTTTCTTTCAGTATTCATTAAAGAAATAGTGCTTGATATGAAATTTAAATCACTAAACATGATTTCACCCATCTTAGAAGCAATTATATTTATATTCCATAAATCCAGATTTTTATTTATTTCATTTTTAACATTAGTATCAGATATAATACCATATCCAAGTCTTATACCAGGTGTTGAAAAAAACTTTGATGTACCCCTTATAACGAATAAATTAGAATAATCATCGACTACTTGAGTACAGGAGTACGTATCTGTATCAGTAAACTCTACATAAGTTTCATCAATCATCAAAAATGAGTTTGTATTTTTTAAAATTTCTCTCATTTCTGCGTTAGTAAATGCAAATCCAGTTGGATTACTAGGATTACAGATTATTACCAAATCATAATCTTTAGCGTTGATAGTTTCTATAAGATTTTCTAAATTTATATGAAAATTATCTTCTTCTTTGGCAAAGTATTTGTCGATAGAACAATTAATTTTAGATAGTTCTTTTTCATACTCTGAATAAACTGGAGAAAGTAAAAGAGCCTGTTTAGGGTTAATTGTATGTATAAATGATGAAATTAATTCTGTAGCTCCACTGCCAAGGACTATATTATCTATAGAACATTTGCAGTAATTGGATATAGAAGTTTTTAAGTCTATGTAATCGGGGTCGGGATACATAGATATCATATCTATATTGTTTACAATGTATTGTTTGGCTAAATTTGATGTACCAAAAGGATTTATATTTGAGCTAAAATCCATAAATTCCTCTTTTGAAAAGCCATACTTACTAGATAAACTATATAAATTAGCTCCATGATTCGTGCTCATAAAAGTACCTCCAAAAATAAAATTATATAATTGATAAAAATAACTGATTAATATATGTACATATAGATTATAATACAAAGGAATCTTTAATCCAAATTTTTAATGGAAAAACAAAAAAGTATGGATAAGCTGTTAATTTAGGTTTAAAAATGATGAAAAAGATTTTAATTGACATTTTGGTATGCTATAATATATAGGTTAATAGAAGGAAAGCAGGAGGATACAAAATGTACAAAGTTACAGGAAAAATGTTGACAGAAGAACAAATAAAAGAAAAAGTTTATGAATTAGGCAAAAAAATAGAAGAAGACTTTAAAGGTGAAGATTTACTAGTGGTAGGTATACTTAAAGGAGCTAGTGTATTTGTTTCAGATTTAATAAGATGTATAGATTTGGATGTAAATATAGATTTTATGAGTGTTACAAGTTATGGAAATTCAACAGAGTCTTCTGGTACAGTTAAAATATTAAAAGATTTAGATGTAGATATTGAAGGAAAAAATGTGTTGATTGTAGAGGACATAATAGATTCTGGTTTAACATTAAGTAATCTAGTTGCAGCTTTAAAAACTAGAAATCCAAAATCTTTAAAACTATGTACTCTACTTGACAAACCTCAAAGAAGAAAGGCTAATATACCTGTAGACTATGTTGGATTTGTTATTGAAGATAAATTTATTGTTGGTTATGGAATAGATTATGCTGAGAAGTATAGAAATTTACCTTATATAGGTATAGTTGAAGATGTAGAATAGACTTAAATGTGAATTAAAAGCGCTAATCTCTAAGAGAGTTAGTGCTTTTTAATTAAGTATATAAAATCTTAGTAAAGGAGACATCTATATGGATATTCAATTAAGTATATTATTATTTTTCCAAAATTTAAGAAATCCAATTTTGAACTTTATATTTCTTGTATTCACAATAAGCACAGAAGCACCATTATTAATATTAATTACAACAATCATTTATTGGTGTATAAATAAAAAATGTGGACAAAAAATACTGTTTGCTATAATTGGAAATTTTGTTGTAAATTTAGGCATCAAAGAATTTGTAAAAGCTCCTAGACCAATAGGAATAAAAGGTCTTGAGTCATTGAGAGTTTCTACTGCTGGTGGCTACTCTTTTCCAAGTGCTCATACTCAAACTGCAACTACATTTTGGGTTAGTATCATGACTATATTTAAAAAGAGATATATCCATTTAATAGGAGCAGTGATGGTTTTAGGAGTTGGATTGTCTAGGTTGTATTTAGCAGTTCATTGGCCTATAGATGTGATAGCTGGATGGGTACTAGGCATATTTTTTACAGTGATATTTGTAAAAATATTTGACTATATTGATGATAATAAAAATTATATTTTTCTTGTAGCTTTACTTATACCATTTGTAATAGTAGCTATATTTTTAAATAGCCCCGAATATTTTGAAAAATTTGGTATTATAGTAGGGTTTGTATTTGGATATATAGTTGAGGATAAATTTGTTAAATTTAATACAGATAATAATAACAAAAAAATTAACTTTAGCAGTAAAAATAAGAAGAGTAAAAATATAATTTTTTCAAGAATATGTAGGTTTTTGATTGGGATAGCAACAATAGGAATATTATACATTGGCATTAAGTTGTTTATTTCAATGTTAATAGTCACTTTAAATATAAGTGACTCTAATATGAGTATAATTTTTATGAATTTTATTAAGAATACAGTAGTTGTTTTTTATGGAGTAGCAGGAGCTCCTGCATTATTTAAACTTTTAAAATTAAATTGATTTGAGTTATATGTTAAATAGTTTAAATTAAAAAAATTAAGGGTAGAAAAGAGTGATTATTTGAAGAAAGTAGTAGTAATAGGTGGTGGACCAGCAGGGATGATAGCTGCATCAACTGCATGTGAAAGAGGATTTGATGTAACATTAATTGAGAAAAATCATAAATTAGGCAAAAAACTTGCAATAACAGGAAAAGGTAGATGTAACATCACCAACGCTTGTGATATAGAGGGATTAATAGAAAATGTTCCCACAAATGGAAAATTTTTATATAGTGCTTTTTATACTTTTACCAATGATGATGTAATAAATATGTTTAATAATCTTGGAGTAAAAACTAAAACAGAAAGAGGAAAAAGAGTCTTTCCGGAAAGTGATAAAGCATTTGATGTTGTAAAGGCTCTTGAAAAGCAACTCAAAAATAAAAAAGTAAATATATTATTAAATTCGAGAGTAGAAAAAATAATATCTAAAAACAATAAAATTGAAAAAGTAGTTCTAAACAATAAGAAAGAAATCAAGTGTGACTCAGTTATAGTAGCAACTGGTGGATTAAGTTATCCTCTTACTGGTTCTACTGGTGATGGATATAAATTTGCAATCTCACAAGGACACACAATTGTAGATACAAAACCATCTTTAATTGGCATAGAAGTCCAAGAAAGTTTTACAAAAGATTTAGAAAAATTATCATTAAGAAATGTTGAGATAAGAGTGTTTAATAGCAGAAAAAAGAAAGTTTATAGTGATTTTGGAGAACTTGAATTTACTAAATTCGGTTTAGATGGACCTATAATAAAGTCTGCAAGTTGTAGAATGAAAGACACAAGTAAAGAAAATTACACTATATTGTTAGATTTAAAACCTGCACTAGATGAAGAAAAATTGGATAAAAGAGTTCAAAAAGATTTTCAGAAGTATACAAATAAAAAATTTGAAAAAGCATTGGATGACTTGCTTCCCAAAAAACTTATACCTGTAATAATAAATTTGAGTGAAATTAATCCAGATACAGTTGTTCATCAAATTTCTAGAGAACAGAGAAAAAACTTAGTCCATTTATTAAAAAATTTAAAGTTTACAGTAAAGAGATACAGACCCATTGATGAAGCTATAATAACTTCTGGTGGTGTAAAAGTAAATGAAATAAACTCGAGTACAATGGAATCAAAATTAGTAGAAGGTTTATTTTTTGCTGGAGAAGTAATAGATATAGATGCATATACAGGAGGATTCAATTTGCAAATAGCTTTTTCTACTGGATATTTGGCAGGTTTTAATTGCTAAAAATTACCTGAATTAAAAATGTTTAAAATCACATAATATTATCAGCAACACAAAATAAATTAAACAGAAGGAAGGTAATCAACATGGCAAGTAACAATAACAACAACAGAACAGTAGTACCAGGAGCAAAAGAAGCTTTAAACCAAATGAAATTAGAAATAGCTAATGAACTTGGTATGAGTAATTATCAACAAGTTGATAAAGGAAACCTTACTGCAAGAGAAAATGGTTATGTAGGTGGATACATGACTAAAAAATTAGTTGAAATGGCTGAACAACAAATGGCTGGAAAAAGCAACAGATAGTTAATAAATAATTATTTATAACTATTGGCTATTAGTTTAGCTAGAGCTATCTCAAATATAGAAAGTAATTTCTAAATTGAGATAGCTTTTTTTTATTAAATTTTAGATAAGTACATTTTTGTGTAATAAATTTTAGAAATTTGGATAAAATAATACAAATGAATATGTTACATAAGGAGTGATGTTAAATGAGTAGTGTAAATTTTGAGGATTTAAAAAACAAATTTATTAATAGTGACCTGGATGAAAAAATAAGAATATACACAACAACAGAAGGATTATCAGTAGAACAATTTAAAGAGTTATTAAAATATTATCCAATACAACATTTATCTAAATTAGAAAAAGCACTTGGATAATATTACTTATTCTAAAAATTAAAAAGGCAATTTATTTAATATTAAAATAGTTTTTATTAAATAAATTGCCTTTTTATAATAAATTTAGATTATCATGCTTTTGATATATAATTATAGATTCTCTCATTTCCAAGTTCAATAGACCCAGTATTAATAAGAGTAACGATTCCTTCTATATCTCTAGAAGTTAAGTATTTATATGGAATTAATAAATTATAGCCAGTATTACTTAGTAAATTTTTTAATTGGGTTACTTGAGATATATTCAAACACTTTACAGTTTTATTAGATTTTTTTCTTAAGTTAGATAAATTTTCATTTTGAATCTTTATTAAAGTTTCGATATAGCCTATATAAGATGTTTTAAAGTCAGATTCATTGACTATTTTTTCATCAAGTATACTACTGATAAAATCTTGGGATAATATATTATTTACAAATTTATCTGCTGTCAATTTTCCAGATATTATACCTTTTTGATATTTTCTAAGAATTTTTTTAGTATAGCAGTATATTTTATTTCTTGTTTCTAAATCAAGTTCTTCTATTTGCACAAGACCACTTCCTTCTAATTATAAAATATTTATTAAAAAATCTATACTTAAGCAATAAAGTTTCAATAAATTATTTACAATAAATACTAAATTATAAAATATTTGTTATTTTTTATTATTACCAAGTATAAAAAATATTATAATTGTAAAACTTACAAATATATGTAAAATATTTAGGAGTGGTGAAAATGTTAAATGGGATAATAAAACTTTTTTATTCTGAAATTGTAAAAACGAAGATTAATAATTTAGATTCAAGTGCCTATTCTTTAAGAGATGAATGTAAAGAAATTAGAAATATAACTTTAAAGATAGATAGTGTATTTTTTAAACTTTTAAAGTTAGTTTTTGGTTCAATATTGCTTATGGCAGCATTTAATTTAAATATGGTTTTAGGTATAGGAGTGTTTTTAATCGGTGTAGTTTATATACTATATAAGAGAAATATGGAAGAACAAGTAAAAGAGCATATAAATAATGTGAAAAATAATATCGACATCTCTAAAATTACTTTTATGGATGAAAAAGGGAGAACAGGTCTAAATGCACTGATTACATTACTGCTTATAGGATTATTGACAGGATTTAACTGGATATTAGTTGCTAGTTTTGTCGTTGTTTTTGTTTTTACTATAAAGAATGTATGTTAAAATACTAATAAATAGTTTAATATATAGGGGGAGAAATTGAGTATGACTAATGGCAGTTATAAAATGAAGAATTTAGTGGAGATATCCGCTATGGTGACTGAATCTACAGATTTTTTTAATATAAAAGATGATATAATAGAAAAAATGTTAGAGGTTGTTCACCCCACAAAGGCATGTGTGAATCTATTTTATAAAAATGATTCTAAATATGCCTACTTAGTATGTTCACAAACCTTAGAATATGTACCTCAAATTTTTCCAATCAATAGTCTTAAAGGTGCAAAAATTGATTTTGACACATATCCAGAATATATACATGAAGCTGTAAATGAAAAAAAGATAATATATGTAAAAAATGTATTTGAAGATTCTAGAGCAGAAGGTGAACGAGATTTAGCAAAATCTGAAGGTTATATTGGGAGAATAGTTTTTCCTTTTATAATAAATAATGTAGTTGTTGGATTTATGACTTGCTTTTTAAAAGAGGAGGATTATTTAACAGAACAAGATATAGATTTTATATCATCTGTTGCATCACTCCTAAGTTTATCAATAGAAATAACTAATAAAAATAATAATGTACAAATTTTAATTGATAAGTTAAGAGGTTCAATAAGTGCCATAAATGAAGCTACTAAAAAATTATACCTTAATAAGAGTATTGATGGCTTTTTAGAAAATTTAAGTAAACAAGCATGCAATATTACTAATAGTAAAGAAGCTTTAATAATTATAAATGGTCATCATAATAAGGATACTATAGTTAGTTGTTATAATGTTGAGCAAAAAAAGAAAACAAATTTATATCCTATGATTGATACATTTTTAAAGAAGGAATCATTAGGAGGATATCTAAATAACTTAAAACCATGTTCAAAAAAGGGAATAAACTTGGAAAGTTATATATATTACAAACTTCAGGATAAAAATGAAACTATAGGATGTATAGTTTGTGCAAACAGCAAAAACTATACCAGTGATGATTTAAATATTCTTAGTATATTGTCCAAGCAAGTTTCTGTTGGGATGCAGTTATATGAACACAATGAAAAAGAAGTAAAACACAAAGTTCTTGAAAATGAGTTAAACATATTAAATAAACAACAACAGCTTATTATGGATAAGGGTAAAATGGATTGTAATGATGAGAAAGAACTTTATTTTTATCATAAACCAGCAAGGGTAGTAGGTGGAGATTTTTATTATGCTACAAAAGTAGATGATGAACATATAGTTTATATTGTTGCTGATGTAATGGGACATGGAATGGTATCAAATTATGTTGTTGCAATGATAAAAGGTGCTTTTAAAGTATTATGCAATCAATATAGTACACCAAGAGAAATAATGACAAATTTAAATAGTATGTTGTATGATGAATTTGATAAAATGGGAGTATTTACAACGTGCTTGATAGGTATTATAGACACTAAAGAAAATATGATTACAGTATCTAATGCAGGTCACTATAGTCCAGTAGTTGTAAAGAAGGATGGGACGATAGAAAGTAATTTGAACTGCAAAAAAGGTATACCTATTGGAATAATGGAAGATGCTACTTATGAAAATAATACTCTTTCAATGGAAGATTATGCAATGGTATGTATGTATACTGATGGAATTTTAGAGATAAAGAACAAATCAAAAGAAGAATATGGTATAAACAGATTAGAAAACTTTTTAAAAGAAAACTTTAGATTAAATCAGCAGTTAATAGTAGAAAATCTAAAGTTAGATTTAAAGAACTTTTCATCAAAAGATAATTATGATGATGATATTTTAATAGTTATGTTAAAGGATAGGTAGATTTATTATGGATTCAAATGATAAAAAAGAACTTAAAAGTCCAGAGATTATGATAATAAATGGAAGTCCAAGAAGTAATAAAAATTGCAGTTTTATAGCAACTGAAATAAAAGCTATGCTAGAAGAGCGTGGATTAAGTTGTAAAATATTTAATATATACGATATGGATATTGAATATTGCACTGCATGTGGGTTTTGTGAAAAAACAGGGTATTGTAAGTTTAATGATGATATGAAACCATTATATAAAATGTTTGATGGGTCAAAAGGGACTATAGTAATAAGCCCTGTGCATTTTGATTCAATATCAGCTAAATTAAAGACTGTTGTTGATAGAACACAAGCTATATATGCAAGTAAATATGTATTAAATAAGCCTTCAATTGATAGAAATAAGAAACGTATAGGTATGTATATTGCAGTAGGAGGTAGTAAATCCTATGATTCACAGTTTAAAGGAGGTCAGATTGTTATGGACTTTTTCTTTAAGAGTATAAATACTAAACTTTTACACAATATATATTTAAATAATACAGATAATATACCTTATATGGATAATCAAGAATTTAAAGATATAATATATAAAAATTTAAAAATATATATTGATTCAATATAATTTGATTTTGTAGGTAATATTATGTATAATTGTATTGCAATAATTTAAAATAATTAGAAGGAGGGAATTTCAATGAAATTACCAATAGCATTATCTAATAAACATGTTCATTTAAGTCAAGCTGATATAGACGTATTATTTGGGGCAGGTCATGAGTTAACTAAATTTAAACCATTGTCTCAACCAGGACAATATGCCTGTGAAGAAAAAGTGGATTTAGTAGGACCAAAAGGAACTTTAAAAGGAGTTAGAGTATTAGGACCAGCTAGAGCTCATACTCAAGTTGAAATATCTTTAGCAGATGGTTTCCCATTAGGAGTAAAAGCACCAATAAAAGAATCTGGTGATATAGCTGGGACTCCAGGTGTTAAATTAGTAGGGCCTGCTGGAGAAGTTGAAATGAAAGAAGGAGTTATAGTTGCTTCTAGACATATACATATGAGCAATGAAGATGCTGCTAAATTTGGTGTAACTGATAAGCAAATAGTAAAAGTTAAAACATCTGGACCAAGAGCATTAGTATTTGAAAATGTATTAGTAAGAGCTAGTGATAGCTTTAATCTAGAAATGCATGTTGACATGGAAGAAGGAAATGCAGCAGGTGTTAAAAATGGAGATTTAGTAGAATTAATAGTTGATTAATATTATAAATGAAATTTATGCTAGTGGATATTCTATTTGCTAGCATATTTTTTAAATGTAATAAATTTCTATATGATAAATTTAATCTATTAGATTAATTTATAAAATAAAGGGGTATTATGAAAAATATAATAAAAACTTACAAAAATATGATGTAATATGGTAAAATTATATATATATAAATTTACATATAATAAAGATAACTATTCTATTTTTTATATCAATATATACAAATAGATAAAAAAGTTTGAAAAATCTAACTTAATTTATTATATATTGTATACAAAATTATGAAAAAAACTTAACATATTTAATTTTAAAAAAAATCTACTTAAATATGTAATTAATTTACAATTTTCAAAGGAATTTTATCTAATCTGTAGTATTATATTAGAAGATAGAGTATTTGCGCGACTATATGTGTGTTTATATTTTTGTTGTGTAAATTATATGTAAATATAAAAAAATAGACTTGTTATAAACAAGTACAATTGTAGCTATCAAGGAGGATACATATTATGGCTAAGTTTATGAAAACACTTGATGGAAATACAGCTGCAGCTCACGTTGCTTATGCGTTTACAGATGTAGCAGCTATATATCCAATCACACCATCTTCAACTATGGCTGAAGTAGTTGATGAGTGGGCATCACAAGGAAGAAAAAATATATTTGGACAAACAGTTAATGTTGTTGAAATGCAATCAGAAGCAGGAGCATCAGGAGCATTCCATGGTTCTTTACAAGGAGGAGCTTTAACTTCTACTTTTACAGCATCTCAAGGTTTATTATTAATGATACCTAACATGTATAAAGTTGCAGGAGAGTTATTACCAGGAGTATTCCATGTAAGTGCTCGTGCTTTAGCATCTCAAGCTTTATCAATATTTGGTGACCATCAAGACGTTATGGCTGCTAGACAAACTGGATGTGTATTATTAGCTTCTGGTTCAGTTCAAGAAGTAGCTGATATAGCACCTGTTGCGCATTTAGCTGCAATAGAAGGTAGATTACCATTTATACATTTCTTTGATGGATTCAGAACTTCACATGAAATACAAAAAGTAGAATTATTAGAAAATGAAGATTATGCAAGTTTATTAAACTTTGAAGCAGTTCAAGCATTTAGAGATAATGCTTTATCTCCAAATCATCCAGTTGCTCGTGGTACTGCTCAAAACCCAGATATATATTTCCAAACTAGAGAAGCTTCTAATAAATACTATCAAAATATAGTAGGTATAGTTGAAAAATATATGGAAAAAATGAGTAATTTAACAGGTAGAAAACATAGTTTATTTGATTACTATGGAGCAGAAGATGCTAAATATGTATTAGTTGCTATGGGTTCTGTAACAGAAACAATAGAAGAAACTATAGATTACTTAAATTCTAAGGGAGAAAAATATGGTTTAGTTAAAGTTCATTTATATAGACCATTCTCAATGAAACATTTCTTAGATGTTATGCCATCTACTGTTGAAAGAATATGTGTACTTGATAGAACTAAAGAACCAGGTTCAACTGGTGAACCATTATACTTAGATGTACGTGATGTATTCTATGGAAAAGAAAATGCTCCTATGATAATAGGTGGAAGATACGGATTAGGTTCAAAAGACACTACTCCTTCAGATATAAAAACTGTTTTTGATAACTTAGTTTCAGAACAACCTAAAAATGGATTTACAGTAAGTATAGTTGATGATGTAACTAACACTTCTTTAACTCCATCTGAACCAATTAAAATAGCTTCTAAAGGAACTATAAGATGTAAGTTCTGGGGATTAGGTTCTGACGGTACTGTTGGAGCTAACAAACAAGCTATCAAGATAATCGGTGACCACACTGAAAAATATGCTCAAGCTTACTTTGATTATGATTCTAAAAAATCTGGTGGTATAACTATGTCTCACTTAAGATTTGGTGATACTCCAATAAGAGCAACTTATTTAATAGATGAAGCTGACTATATTGCCTGTCATAAACAATCATATGTTTATCAATATGATTTATTAAAAGGTCTTAAAAAAGGTGGTACATTTGTACTTAACACTATATGGGACCAAGCAGGACTTGAAGAAAACTTACCAGCTCATATGAAACAATATATAGCTAAAAATGATATAAAATTCTATACAGTTAATGCTGTTAAACTAGGACAAGAAATAGGTCTTGGAAATAGAATAAACATGATAATGCAATCTGCATTCTTTAAATTAGCTGAAATAATACCAGAAGAAGATGCTGTTAAATACTTAAAAGATTCTATAGTTAAAGCTTATGGTAAAAAAGGTGAAAAAATAGTTAATATGAACTATGCTGCTGTTGATGCAGGAATAAATGCTTTAGTTAAAGTTGAAGTTCCAGCTTCTTGGGCAAATGCTGTTGATGCAGATAAAAATGAAGTTAAAGAACCAGAATTTATAAAAAATATACTAAGACCAATGACTGCACAAGAAGGAAACAACTTACCAGTAAGTACATTCAATGGTATAGAAGATGGAACATTCCCTTGTGGTACTGCAGCTTATGAAAAACGTGGTATAGCTGTTGATGTTCCTGAATGGATAATAGATAACTGTATCCAATGTAACCAATGTTCTTTTATATGTCCTCATGCATGTATAAGACCAGTATTAGTTACTGAAGATGAATTAGCTAATGCTCCAGAAGGATTTGAAGCTAAAAAAGCATTAGGTAAAGGATTAGAAGGATTAAAATATAGAATTCAAGTTAGTCCACTTGACTGTACAGGATGTGGAAACTGTGCTGACATATGTCCAGCTAAAGAAAAAGCTTTAGTTATGAAGCCAATAGATACTCAACTTGATACAGAGTTAGATAATTGGGCATTTGCAGTAAATCCTGATGAAGTAGCTCCAAAAGGTGATGTTATGCCAGCAAACACTGTTAAAGGAAGTCAATTTAGACAGCCATTAATGGAATTCTCAGGAGCATGTGCTGGATGTGGAGAAACTGCATATATTAAAGTAGTTACACAATTATATGGAGATAGAATGATGATAGCTAATGCTACTGGATGTTCTTCTATATGGGGAGCTTCTGCACCTTCAATTCCTTATACTTGTAACCATGAAGGTAAAGGTCCATCTTGGGCAAACTCTTTATTTGAAGATAATGCTGAATATGGATTTGGTATGTACACAGCTGTTAAGCAAATAAGAAATAAAATAGTAGATGCTATGACAGAGTTAGTTTCTATGGATATCTGTGAAGACGCTAAAGCAGTGTTTACAGAGTGGTTAGATTCTAGAAATGATGGAGAAGCTTCTAAAGTAGCAAGTGCTAAAGTTGTTGAATTATTAGAAAAACCATCTTGTGATTGCACAGATGCAAAAGCTAAAGAGTTAGTAGAAGCTATAAAGGATAGAAAAGATTATCTAGTTAAGAGATCTCAATGGATACTAGGTGGAGACGGTTGGGCATATGATATCGGTTATGGTGGATTAGACCATGTTCTTGCATCTGGTGAAAATGTAAATGTACTTGTATTTGATACAGAAGTATATTCAAATACAGGAGGTCAAGCTTCTAAAGCTACTCCAGCTGCTGCTATGGCTAAGTTTGCTGCAGCAGGTAAAAAATCTAGAAAGAAAGATTTAGGAATGATGGCTATGACATATGGAAACGTATATGTAGCTCAAGTTGCTATGGGTGCTGATAAAAACCAATTTATCAAAGCCGTTCTAGAAGCTGAAAAACATGATGGACCATCTTTAATAATAGCTTATGCTCCATGTATAAACCATGGATTAAAAGAGGGTATGGGAAGAACTGTAGCTAATGAAGCACAAGCTGTTGCTTGCGGATACTGGCATTTATATAGATTCAATCCAGAAGCAAAAGCTGAAGGTAAAAACCCATTCACTTTAGATTCTAAAGAACCAACTGCAAGCTTCAGAGATTTCATACTTGCACAAGTAAGATACTCTGCTATAGCTAAACAATTCCCAGAAGAAGCTGATGGATTATTTGCTAAAGCTGAAGCTGATGCTAAAGAAAGATATGAAGGATACAAAAAATTAGCTGAATAATATTAAAAGTATTATGATGCTTATATAAAATTGATAAAAAGAGAGTGTCTCAAAGTGAGCTTTTTAGTTCATGAGGCACTCTTTTCGTATTAAATGAAATATATTTTAATCATTTCAACAATGAAAAAGAGACTTATCTCTATTTTGAGACAGCCTCATTCTTTATGAAGATATTAAGGTTTTGTTTTTACCTGTTAAGTATCTTTTTTACTTGACCTAGGTATTTTCACTTGGGATAAAGAAGAAAAAAACGTAAATTAAAAGCATTAATTTTAATTTTAGAAAGAAGTTTAGTAACACCTAAAGGAAGTTTTGATTTTTTTATAAGTGATTTTTAAAGGATATACTATTAAATAATATTTATAGTACGTATACTTGGATTTAATAATTTTGAATATAGATACAAAAGAGTATCTCATTTGTGATTTTTTTATCATTTAGAGATACTCTTTTGATATGTATGGAAAAAGAGTATTTTATCCTACAAAAATTTGTGTCCAATAAATTGAACCACCACTTTTTTGTGCTACTCCAACACCTATTTTACTGAAATTTGGATTCATTATATTTTTTCTGTGACCTTCAGAATTCATCCATGCGTTTACAACTTCTTTTGGAGTCTTTTGACCCATAGCTATATTTTCACCAGCTGTTTTATAGCTTATCCCAAACTTTTTCAACATATCAAATGGAGAACCATAAGTTGGAGAATTGTGTGAAAAGTAATTGTTATCAATCATATCTTGAGATTTCTTTGTAGCAACATTTGATATAGAAGAATCAAGAGTAAGAGGATTTAATCCAGCTTTAGATCTTTCTATATTTACTAAATCAACAACTTCTTTTTGGTAAGCTGAAAAATTTTCATTTGTAGAGCCTGAATTATTGTTGTCATCAGGTTTATTAGACTCTGGCTTATTGTTATCAGGCTTAAGTTCTGGTTTTACAGAACAATTTGGTTTTGCAGAAAATTTGTACTTAGTATTACTGTATACTAAACTTTTATTACTTATATTTACATTGTTTTCAAGTGATGAAGCACTTGCAGTAACAGCACTGGAAGCTGTTGCTAAGGTTAACACTCCTAAAGCTAATATAGTTTTTAATTTTGTTGGTATATTTTTTCTCATTATCAAACACCTCTCAGTCTAAAAATTCTAAAAATGTTACTAAATTGTAACCTTTAGTGTAGGGGGTACCCGTGAATCTATACTAACATAAGATCAAGCATTTTTTTACTGTAAAGATATGTAAAAAATATATACATGGAATAAATAGGTATATTTCAGGGTATTTGTTAATTTGTATAAAAACCTGTGTAGTATGGAATTAGTTCTTTACAGCAAATAATATTTTTATAGTAATTCTATAATGTGAATTTATAGTTATGATAAATTTTTTTATATAGTTAGTGAAATTTACTCAATAGATACTTTAACATTAGTAACAAATTATAATTATTCAAATCTTTAAGAAATAATAAAGGGCTGTTTCAAAATAGAGATAAGTCTCCTTTTCATTGTTAAAATGATGAAAATATATTTAATTTCATACAAAAAAGAGTGCCTCATAAACTAAAAAGTTCATTTTGAGATACTCCCTTTTATATAATAAATTCTAATTTGTTTTAGGTTAATACATTAGTAACCCTAATGTAATTACAATGATTTCTGCTATTAATGAGCCAACTGCAACTACAATAAAAGTTTCTTTAAATCCAGTTTTATGTGTTAACTTAGATAAGCTTAAGAATGTAAGAAAAACACCACTTTGTGGAACCATAGGTAGTATATTTGAAGCTATTGTAGCAACACGGTGAATTAACTCTGGATTAAGACCAGTACTTAAATAATAATCTGCAAAATTTGGCATTACTATTCCTAATGCACCAGAAGATGAGCCTGTTATTGCTGACATTGTTGAAGTCAAAACAGTAAGACTTATAAGTGGACTACCTGGTATTGACATTATAAGTTTGCTGAATACATTAAAACCTGGTGCAGCCATTATCACTGCCCCAAATGCAACAGCAGAAGATGTTGCAAATATAGGACCTATAGAACCACTAGCACCTATACTCAATGTCTGTATCTTAGATGATAAAAATTTACGGAATAAAAAGGCAGATAAAAGAATTGCAACTATTAAAGCTATGTAAATTACATTTTTTTTCATAAATTCTGAGCCAAAAGTACTTCCAGTTATAGCTATAATTACAAGTGCTAATAGAGGAAAAATACTTGCAAGAAACCCTGGTAATTCTCTATCTAAAGATTCTTCTTCTAATTCTGAAGTATAAGTTGCATAAGTTTCACCTTTTCTAATGCTTTTATTTAAAGCATATTTCATGTATACAAGTCCAAATACGGCACAACCTATACTACCTGCGATACTTGGTATAGTCGCTGCAGTAAGAGAAGTATTTAGATATTGAATAGGGATAACATTTTGAATGGCTGGTGTTCCAGGCATTATAGTCATAGTAATTGTTGCAATACCAAGCCAAAGAGGTATCTGAATAAGGTTCCAAGAAATATCAAGTTTTTTAAATAGAGTTCTTGCAAGTGGAATGACTGCAAACATAACTACAAATAAACTTATACCACCATATGTTAATATAAAACTTACTATAAATATAGCAACTAAAACTATATAAGGATGTTTAGAGCCAAATTTATTTAAAATAAAATCAGCTATGGATACAGTAGCTCCACTTTCTTCCATAAACTTAGCAAGTATTGAACCTAATAAGAATATTGCAAAATAGCTCATTATATAGTTTCCAAGTGCACCCATGTAATTGTTTTTGTCAGCACCTAGCATTGATGTTACAACATCCATTTTATTTAATAGAACAACTATTAAAGTTGCTATTGGAGCAGCTATAGTTATATGAATTTCTTTAACTGAAAAATATATAATAGCTATGATACCAATAATTATACCAATTGGTGCGATAATACTCATAAATATCCCTCCTTATTAGAAGGACCTGAAGAATAATTTCTTCAAGCCCTAAATATAATAACTATTGTGCAGTATATCCTCCATCTAGTAGACAAGCTTGTCCTGTAATACCCTTAGCCTTATCACTTGCTAAGAACATAGCATAGTCTGCAATTTCTTGGACATCTAATAGACGTTTTTGTGGCACAAGTGGGTATAAAACCTCTTCTAAGACATTTTCTAATGGTATATTACGAGTTTTTGCAAGGTCATTAAACTGACCTCTGACAAGTGGAGTATCTACATATCCAGGGCATAAAGCATTAACTGTTATACCAGAATCAGCAGCTTCAAGAGCAGCAACCTTTGTTAGTCCTATAAGCCCATGTTTTGCTGAGTTATAAGCAGCTTTACCAGCAAATCCTATTACACCATTGATTGAAGCCATATTTATTATACGACCAAAGCCTTGTTTTTTCATTATAGGGAATGCTTTTTTAGTAGCTATAAAAGGTGCTGTTAGCATTATTTTTATCATAAATTCAAATTTGTCAGTTGGGAAATTTTCTATCATAGAAACGTGTTGAAGTCCAGCATTATTTATTAATATATCTAATCTACCATACTTTTCAACCGTTTTGTCTATAGCATGGTTAATTTCTTCTTCTTTAGTTACATCACACTTTACATTCATGCAATCATAACCTTCTTTTTGTAACTCTGTTGTAGCTATATCTAAGGCTTCTTGATTTATATCAGAGAACATTACTTTAGCACCAATTTTTAAGAATGATTCAGCTATTTTCTTACCTATTCCACTTGCAGCTCCTGTTACAAATACAACTTTGTCTTTAATCATTTTCATTTACTCCAATTTTATTTTTATATTAATATTTTAAGTAATACAAATTTACATCTAATACATTTTTATTTTCTAGTTTTAATTATTTTAAACAACTGATATGTTTCCATTTAATGAATCTGATAATATTAAAGGTGCTTCAGTAGCAGAAATAACATCATCCAATGAGAAAGCAGGATTTATTTCTTTAAGTAAAATTCCATCTGATGTTACTTCCATAACTCCCATTTCAGTAACTATCAAATCTACAGCATTTGTTGCAGTAAGTGGGAGAGTACAATTGTTTAATATTTTTGCTGAACCTTTTGAAGTATGTTCCATTGCCACAATAACTTTTTTAGCTCCAGTTACTAGGTCCATAGCTCCACCCATACCTGGAACCATCTTACCTGGAATCATATAATTTGCTATGTTGCCATATTTGTCAACTTGAAGTGCACCAAGGACAGTTATGTCAACATGACCTCCTCTGATTATTCCGAAAGAAGTAGCACTATCAAAGAAACATCCTCCAGGAAGTATATTAACTGGTTGACCACCTGCATTTACAATAGTTTCATCACTTGAATTTCCATCTTCAGCTGGCCCTAAACCTAAAAAACCATTTTCAGATTGTAAGATAACGTTTACATCATCTGGAATATAATTTGCTACTTTGGTTGGCAGACCTATGCCAAGGTTTACAACGGCTCCATCTTTTAATTCCTTAGACACTCTGTTTGCAATATATTCTTGCATTTCTAATTTATCCATTATAAATTACCTCCTTCAACGATGTAATTCACAAAAATACCTGGTGTAGTAACTTCATTTGGGTCAATATCACCAATTTCAACTATTTCGTCTGCTTCAACTATTGTAATCTTGGCAGCTGAAGCCATTAAATTATTAAAATTGTTCATAGAACCCTTATAAACTAGGTTACCAGCTTTATCAACCTTTGATGCAAATAGAAGAGCAACATCCGCATGAATTGGTTTTTCAAGAAGGTATTCTTTATCATCAACAACAATCTTTTGCTTTCCTTCTTCAACAAGAGTACCAATACCAGTAGGTGTTAGTATCCCTCCCAAACCATAACCAGCTGCACGGATTTGTTCAGCAAGAGTACCTTGAGGAACTAATTCAACATCTGTTTCATTGTTGTTCATTTGTCTTCCAGTTTCTTTATTTAATCCTATGTGAGAAGCAATTATCTTTTTGAATTGCTTATTTACAACCATCTTTCCAACACCTTTGTCAATAAAGCCAGTATCATTACAAATTAGTGTCAAATCTTTTGTATTTTTACTGCATAAATAATCAATTAAATTTTCTGGTGAACCATTGGCCATGAATCCACCAACCATTATTGTATCTCCATCTTTTACTTGAGATAGAGCTTCATCAATACTAACTATTTTATTCATATTTCCTCCTATCGTGAAACTACCATTGATATTCCTTGACCACCACCAATACAAAGTGTTGCAAGGCCAGTTTCAGCTTTACGTTTTTGCATTTCATAAATTAGGGTAACAAGTACTCTAGCACCACTTGCCCCTATTGGATGTCCTAATGCTATTGCACCACCATTGACATTTAACTTTGATGAATCTATTTGAAGTTCATTTTTAACAACTAGTGCTTGAGCAGCAAATGCTTCATTTGCTTCTATTAAGTCTATATCATTGATATTAAGTCCAGCTTTTTCTAATGCTTTTCTAGTTGCAGGAATTGGACCAGTACCCATTAGTTCAGGCTCAACACCAGCTGATGCATATGATTTTATTTTAGCAAGTGGTATAATTCCTAGTTCGTCTGCTTTTTGTTGGCTCATTAGTATCAACATAGCTGCCCCATCATTAATACCTGATGCATTTCCAGCTGTCACAGTTCCATCTTTTTTGAATGCAGGTTTAAGTTTAGATAAGCCTTCAAATGTCATACCTAATTTAGGATATTCATCTGTATCAATAGTTTCCATTTTTCCACGGCGTATTAAAACATCTACTGGAACGATTTCCTCTTTAAAACGATTAGCTTTTATAGCTTTCTCAGCTTTAGTTTGACTTTCTAGTGCTAGTTTATCTTGCATTTCTCTAGTAAATTCAAATTTAGTGGCAATATTTTCTGCAGTTATTCCCATGTGATATTGATTGAAAGCATCAATAAGACCATCTGTTAGCATACTATCTACCATGGTTATGTCGCCCATTTTACTACCAAAGCGAGCAGTTGGAACGATATAAGGAGCTTGGCTCATATTTTCTGTACCACCTGCAATGACTATATCATTTTCACCAGATGTGATTGATTGAGCAGCTAGCTGAACACTTTTAAGCCCTGAGCCACACAGTTTATTTACTGTATAACTTGGGACAGAATTTGGTATACCTGCATTTATAGCAATTTGTCTAGCAACATTCTGTCCAAGTCCTGCTTGAAGTACATTTCCAATTATTACTTCATCTATTTCAGATAAATTAAGTCCTACACGTGATATCGCTTCTTTAACGGTGATAGTCCCAAGTTGGACAGCAGAAGTATTTTTAAATACTCCTCCAAAACTTCCTATAGGAGTTCTTACTGCTGATACGATTACTACATCTCTCATGTCTAATAGTTACCTTTCTTGAATGATAATTAAAAATTTTCTGAAGAAAACGATTAGGGAACACTATAATAAATTACTTTTAATACAAGCTTGTTTTTAAGTATTTCAATTATTTTTATTCCTAATGCTTTAGGTTTTCCTGTTTCTAATTATAGATTACTGCGAAAAAAGCGTTTTGTCTAAGTCTAATTTTTTATATAGTGTATAAGAAAAATTTATAGGATAAAAATTTGGAGTATTTTTAAAAAAATATTTTGTTAAAATATTAATGAAATTATGTTGATTTTCCTATAAAATATTATTATAAGAAAAAATATAATCTAAAATATACTTTTGGGGAAGGGGGTTTAAAATGGACATAAAACAGTTGAAATATTTTGTTGAAATAGTGAAATCTGGATTTAATCTATCAATAGCATCTAAGACACTTCATATATCTCAACCAGCACTAAGTCAAATTATAAAAAATTTTGAAGAGAGTGAAGATGTATATTTATTTGAGAGGTATAAAGGCAGGTTAAATGGGTTAACACCAGCAGGAGAAAGATTTTATGCAAATGCAGAGCATATTATAGATGAATACAAAAATATGATGGAAGATTTAAGAGAAGATTCAGTTCAGTTTAAAGGAAAAGTTAGAATAGGAATCCCACCACTTATACTTGGAATAGCTTTTTCAGATGTAGTAGCACAGTTAGTTGCAAATAATCCTGATATAGAATTTGATATAGTAGAGAAGGGAGCGTATGATTTAAGTAGAATGCTTATCTTACAGGAATTAGATTATGCAGTCCTATTACATCCACATAAAATTGATAAAAGTGTGGTGACTGAACATATTCTTCAAGAAGATGAACTTACGGCATTCTTAAATGTGAATCATCCACTTGCTAAAAAAGATAAGATAGATTGGAATGATTTAAATGAGCAGTTACTTGCAATATTTAACCCTACTTTTATGATACATCATAAGCTAATGCAAAAGTTTACTGATGAAAATGTCAAGTTAAAAAGGTATATTATGTCTGGTTCATGGGATTTTTTATTGCTATCAACTACAAATTCTGATTTTATAACCATTTTACCATCACCAGTCCATGATTTTTTTGAAAATAGTAAAATTATAGAAAAACCATTTAATCATCCTATTACATGGAAAGTTGTACTATGCAGGCCTAAAAAAGAACGTTATAGCCATGTGGACCAACATGTATTTAAATTTATTATAGATTTTTTTAGTAAAAAGAATTCTTAAGAATGTTATTAAAATAACAAAGAAAATAAATTTATTTTAATTATAATAAACTATTAGTTTTTATTTACATATTTGATAATAATAATAGATTTTACATAACATGCTAGATTAGTATTAAAAATTATAATATACAAAATGTATTTTTTTAAAAACGAAAAATAAAAACAGTGAGTATCTATAGATATGCACTGTTTTTATTTTCTATATAAGATTTATTAAGTATTACTAGAAAACTTTTTGCTTATTATAGTAAAACTCATAACTGTTAAAAATATAAGTAGACCTGGAAATACAGCTAAATATAACTTGTCAAAAATATGTCTTTGAGCATCTTGAAGCATATTACCCCATGATGCAAGAGGTAATTGTATTCCAAGACCTAAAAAACTAAGAGCAGATTCAGTTAAGATAGCATTAGCAATATTTAATGAGCCAGCAACTACAATAGTCTCTTTTAAGTTTAAAACTATGTGTCTTAATAGTATATTTCTAGTTTTAATACCAGTAGCTTTAGCAGCTAGACAGTACTCATTTTCCTTTATTTTTAAGGTTTCTCCACGTACAATTCTTGAAACTTCCATCCAGCTCAAAAATCCAATAATTAGTATAATAGTTGAAACTTTAGGTGTCAGATAAGTATTTAATACAATTAAAACTAAGAAGCTTGGGATACTCATAAGCATATCTACTAGTCTCATCAAGAACTGGTCTAGTCTACCACCAATGTAGCCACTAATAACACCTACAGCAGTACCAAATACTACAGAAATAAGCATTGATAAAATACCAACACTAAGTGAAATTCTCCCACCATAAAGAGCTCTAGAGAAGTAATCTCTCCCAAGTTCATCTGTACCAAAAATATGTTTCAAACTAGGTTCTTGAAGTTTAGAAGTAGTGTCAATTGCATTAGAGTCTATATTTAATATAAAAGAGGCTATAATTAGTAATACTATTACACTAAGAGTAATACATGCAAAAGCAAAGGATTTGTCTTTTTTTAACTCTTTTAAGATATTTGTAAACACAATTAGAATCCTCCCTTGCTAGATTTAATTTTAGGGTCAATTAATAAGTATAGTATATCAGCAACTAAATTACCTAAAATTAAAAAGAGTGCTGATAACATAGTTATTGCCATAATTACAGTATAATCTCTTGAAAAAATTGAATCAATCATTAATCTGCCCATACCTGGCCAAGAGAAAACGACTTCTGTGACGAATGCACCAGTAACTAATTTTTGTATACTCATACCAAGAATTGTAACCAATGATGTCAATGAATTTTTCAAGACATGTTTAAATAGTATGACTTTTTCTGATAATCCTTTTGCTCTTGCTGTAACAACATACTGTTTTTTTAATTGCTCACTTACACTAGCTTCTACATAATTTGTAAAAATAGCAGTATTATATAATCCAAGAGTTATTACAGGTAAGACTAAATGTTTTACTAAATCTCCAAGACTATCATTTCCAATAGTATGCATACCTCCTGATGGAAAAATGTTAAATTTAACTGAAAAAATTGAAATGAGTATCATACCTATCCAAAAAGAAGGAATAGAAACACCTATATAATTAAACATAGATGATATTTTACTAGTTATTGAATTTTTATTTACAGCTAAAAATATTCCAAGAGGTATAGCTACTAATATTGAAAATGCTAAAGAAGTTCCCATAAGAATAAATGTATTTCCCATTTTTTCCATAATTTGTTCTGTAACAGGCATATGGTTTATATAAGAAACACCTAGATTTCCACTTAAAGTATTTTTTAACCAGCTCAAGTATCTTATGTGTACTGGTTTATCAAGACCCATGTTAACTCTTATATTTTCAATATCTTGCGCAGACATTAAAGGGTTTATATATGCATCTGCTGGGTCACCAGGAGCTAATTCTAAAAGTCCAAATGATAATATAGATATTAAGATTAACATAGGTATTAAAACTTTTACTCTATTCAATATTAATTTTAACATAGATAAATTCTCCTAATTAAAGGAGATGTCTCATTTTAAAATAATAAAACAATATTATTTTTAGACATCTCCTTTTCTAATTAATAATATAAAATTTTACAACAATTATTCTATATATAATTTAGACCAGTCTTCAAATAATATTGCAGGAGATGGCTTAGCATCTTTTATTCCCTTTAGATTTTTTTGAGCTGTCATTAAATTCTGTTCATAATCTATAGTGTAAATAGGTGCATCTTTAGATATATCTTGTTGTATTTGTTTGTATATTTCTTTACGTTTTTCTTTGTCTAATTCAGTAAATCCTTTTTCCCATAAAGCATCTATCTCAGCATTAGAATATTTAGTTTGGTTACAATATTGACCAGTTTCAAACATACCTCTATATGGGTTTGGTTCTAATCCCCAAGCATAACCATTTACATACATATCACATTCAGTGCTATTACTAAATAATATATTAAAGAAAGCTTTACTTTCATAAGGAACTATTTCAGCTTCTATACCAATTTTTTTCAACTCTTGTTGAGCGACTAAAGCATAGTTTTTATGTCCAAATCTACCTGTGTTATAACCTATTTTTAATTTATCAATTTTAACACCACTTTTAGCCAATAAGTCTTTAGCTTTATCTGTATCTTGGTCATATCCTTCAACACCTTCTTCTGTATAGAAGTCTGCTTCTGGAACTAATATAGACTTGGCAGGTACAGAACCTTCTTTTCCATATGCTGATTCTATCATTTCATTTCTATTTAAGGCATATGATAAGGCTTGTCTTACTTCTTTATTAGCCATGTTTGCTATATTTTGGTTAAATACAATATAGTTTAATCTTTCTTCACTATAAGTATAAGTTTGTAAGTTAGAATTTGATTTTGCTTTTTCATATCCTTCAGCAGATGTCTTCATAAGTGAAATTTCACCATTATTTAAAGCTGCTTCTTGAGATGCTTCATTAGGTATTATTTTTAGTGCTATAGAGTCTGCCTTAGGTTCTCCACCAAAATAATCCGTATTTTTTTCAAATACTATGCTTTCACCTTTTTTCCATTCTTTGAATTTGAATGCACCAGAACCAACTGGATTATTGTTTTTTTCTGACTTAGCTATGTTTGATTCTCCTTCAAATACATGTTTAGGTATTGGAGAAATCTTAGAGATACCATACAAGAAGGATTCACTTGCAGTTGGTAAAGTAATTTTAACTGTTAAATCATCAATTTTTTCTACTTTAACTGGCTTTTCACCAACTAATAGGTATTGTCTTGATGGTGAATTTTGTTTTTCATCTAAAACTGTATTAAATGTAAATAAAATATCTTCAGCAGTTATTGGTTTTCCATCATGCCACTTCAAGTCAGGTTTTAATTTTATAGTTAACTCCTTGCTATCTTTAAAATCTACTTTTTCTGCTAAATAATTTACTAAATTACCTTTTTCATAAGTATAAAGAGGAGCATAAACTATATTTGATGCAAGAGAATCTTCTTTAACATTTGCAAAAGCTCCATTTATTATATCAGGGTCACTTGCCATAGGAATTACAACCGTTCCGCCAGATTTACCTCCACTAGACTTGTCTTTATCATTAGAACTACAAGCTGTGAATGTAAGCATTAATGCTGAAACTAAGATTAATGATGCCAATTTTTTAAATTTCATATTCTTATAAAACCTCCATAAAATAATATTTGACGCACATTTTTCATTGTATAATAATAATCATTATTAAATCAATATATATAGAAATTAACTATTATACTATTTTAATTAATAGAAAAAAATAATAAAATGTAAGAAAATGTTGTAATTTAAATTTTTATAAAATACAATCAAAAAGTGTATGTTATTTTAAGCAATTTTGCTGAGAGGAGAAAATAATGAATAAAACACTAATTGAGATTAAAGATTTAAAAGTTTATTTTCATACAGATAAAGGGATTGTAAAGAGTGTAAATGGAGTAAGTTTTAATATAAATGAAGGTGAGACTATTGGAATAGTTGGAGAATCAGGATGTGGTAAATCTGTAACAGCTATGTCTTTGATGAAGTTACTTCCAACATCAAAAATAGAAGGTGGAGAAATAATATTTCAAGGTAAAGACATTTTAAAGATGAATGAAAATGAACTTATGGGAATAAGAGGAAATGAAATATCAATGATTTTTCAAGAGCCAATGACATCTCTAAATCCAGCATTTACAGTTGGAAATCAAATCATTGAAGGTATTATGCTACATCAAGATTTATCAAAAGAAGAAGCTAAAAAAAAAGTAATAGATATGATAAAATTGGTAGAAATACCAAGAGCTGAAGAAATATACAATTCATATCCACATGAGTTATCAGGTGGTATGAGACAGAGAATAATGATAGCTATGGCCTTATCATGTAATCCCAAATTACTTATAGCTGATGAACCAACAACAGCTTTAGATGTTACAATTCAAGCTCAGGTTCTAGATATAATGAAAAATATAAAAGAAAAATTAAACACATCTATAATGATGATTACACATGATTTGGGAGTTATTGCAGAAATGTGTGACAAAGTAATAGTAATGTATGCAGGCAAAATTATAGAAGTAGCAGAGGTTGTTGAATTATTTAAAAATCCAAAACATCCTTATACTATTGGGCTTTTAAAGTCAAAGCCTACTCTTGGAGAAAACAAAGAAAAAAGATTGTATTCAATTCCAGGGCAAGTACCAAATCCAATTGGAATACCAGATTCATGTTACTTTAGTGATAGATGTGAAAAAGTATGTGATAAATGTAGAACTCAGACACCTCCTTTAATAGAATTGAATAATGGTCATAGTATAGCATGTTGGTTATATAAAAAGGAGGAGATATAAGTGAAAAAAGAAGAAAGTTTATTAAAAGTAGAAGGTCTTAAAAAGTATTTTGAGGTTAAATCTGGATTATTTAATAAAGAAGTTAAATGTGTAAAAGCAGTAGATGGAGTTTCTTTTGATTTAAAAAAAGGAGAAACTTTGGCTATAGTTGGAGAATCAGGATGTGGAAAATCAACTGCAGGAAGAACAATTCTTAGATTAATTGAAAAAACTGAAGGTAAGGTTGAATTCAATGGTATAGATATATATAATTTAGAGAAGGAACAACTTAGAAAATTAAGACCAAAAATGCAAATGATATTTCAAGACCCATATAGCTCATTAAATCCAAGATTAAATGTAGAGCAAATAATATCTGAGGCAGTTATAGAACATAATTTAGTACCCAAAAATGAGATAAAAGATAATATATTAAATGTTGTAGAAAATTGTGGTCTTTCTAAGTATCATTTAAATAGAAAACCAGGCGAATTTTCTGGAGGTCAAAGACAGAGAATAGGCATAGCAAGAGCATTAGCATTAAATCCAGAATTTATAGTTTGTGATGAACCTGTTTCTGCACTAGATGTTTCTATTCAATCTCAAATTATAAATTTACTTATGGATTTACAGGATAAATATAAACTTTCATATTTATTTATATCTCATGATTTGAGTGTAGTAAATCATATTGCACATAGAGTTTGTGTTATGTATCTAGGTTCTATAATAGAAATTGCAACGAAAGAAGAACTTTACTTAAATTCTCAACATCCATATACAAAAGCACTTATGAGTGCAGTGCCAGTACAAGACCCTACACTTAAGAAAAATAGAATTATATTAAAAGGAGATATACCATCTCCAACTAATCCACCAAGTGGATGTAAGTTTCATACAAGATGCCCTTATTGCAAAGAAATATGTAAAATAGAAGTTCCAGTTTTAAAAGAAATATCAAGAAGTCATTTTGTTGCTTGCCATCTAGTATAAACAGATTTAGTTAATAAAATATACTTTAAGTGAAAAAAATATATAAATTTATGCTTTAATATATTTTGAAATATTAGTAAATTTGAGGTATTAGCAAGGTAAATATACTAATACCTCAAGTTTTTATCCAAGTAAAATTTAAAATAAATTATTTATTCATCTAAAAGGGCAATGTCTAAAGGACTTTTATTGTTTATATAGTTTTTAGGAGATACACCATAGTATTTTTTAAATGCCCTTACAAAACTAGAATAGTCATTGAATCCACATTTACTACAAACTTCACTCATAAGATGACCATTAATTATTAGTGATTTTGCCAAAATTAATCTTTTTTGAACTATATAATTGTGTATGGATATTCCAGTATGAGATTTAAATTTTCTCATAAGATAGTACTTACTTATAAAAAATTCAGATGATATACTATCTATTGAAAGATTATTATCTATATTTGAATTTATATAGTTTAATATTTTCTTAATAGTTTCATCATAAAAAGCATCTTCTGTTGATTCTATATTTTCATTTTTTAGGAAAATTTTGTTTAAGAATATCATAAGCTGTATAAATAATGTATTTCTCAATATTTTATTTCCAAATTCATTGTTAGATTCAGTAATATTTATTTGTTCAATAAAAATCTTGATAGATTCAATATCATGTATATTTAAACGCAATCTATTACATTTATTTTCTGTAGCTATTTTAAAACATTTTTCTAAGTCGCTAGTAGTATCACTATTTTTTTTCATAAATTCTGGACTAATCCATATTGCAATTCTTTCATAAAATACATTTGAATCTATAACTGGTTTATGAATTTCATTATTACTAATAAAAAGTATATCCCAAGGCTTTAGTTTATAAGGAATTCCTTCAACAAAATAAGTTACATTTCCAGTTATAAATATAATTATCTTATTAAAATCGTGATTATGGTATTCAAATTTTATATCTTTTTTGTCTCTAATATTAAATATTTTAAAATTATCATTTAAGTACCCGATTTTATTATTCATAGTTTTTATAGAATACCTTTCTTGAGTTATATTATAGAAAATTATAGAGCATTTTTTGCAATATTTCAAGCATTTTTAGCCATTCACATAGTAAAAAATTCTTAATATAATATTATATGTAGTGTAATTTTAGCAGAAAGAGTTTAAAGGGAGGAAAGCATTTATGAAATTAAATGATATTATACAGGGGTTGGATATAATCAATGTCAAAGGCGAATTAAATATAGATATTAATAATGTACAATATGATTCAAGAAAGGTTACAGAAGGTACATTATTTATATGTATAAAAGGGTTTGTATCAGATGGTCACAAGTATATAAATGATGCCATAGAAAAGGGAGCAAGAGCCTTTATTGTTGAAGAAGATGTAGAAATAAAAGGATATACATTTATAAAGGTGAAAGATACAAGGAAAGATATGGCAAAAATAGCTGATAATTTTTACAATCATCCATCTCATAAATTTAATGTTATAGGAGTTACAGGTACTAATGGAAAAACTAGTATAACTACTATATTAAATGAGATATTAACTTTAAATAAAAATAAAGTTGGTCTTATAGGGACTATAAAAATTTTTGATGGAGAAAAAGACATTGTTTCTAATTCAACAACTCCAGAAAGTATAGATTTACAATATCATTTTAATAAGATGTTAGATAATGGATGTGATTACTGTGCAATGGAAGTTTCATCACACTCATTGGCATTAAATAGAGTTGATGAAACAGACTTTAAACTAGGCATATTTACAAACTTAACGCCAGACCATTTAGATTTTCATAAAGATTTAGAGGATTATAGAAAAGCCAAAGAGAAATTGTTTTTTAAGACTACTATGGCAAATATAATAAATATAGATGATGAAGGTGGAAAAAAGATATACAAAAATATAAAAGACATAAGTGTACCTTGTTACACTTATGGTGTTGATACTAAAGCTGATTTTATGGCTAGAGATATAAAATCAGATTCAGATGGAGTATCTTACAGATTAATAACACCTTCATATGAAGAAGTTATATTTATACCAGTTCCAGGGATGTTTACAGTGTATAATACTTTAGCAGTTATAGCTGCTTGTTATGTACTTGGTATACCTAAGCCAGTATATAAAGAAGGTCTTAGGCTTTCTAATGGAGTATCAGGAAGATTTGAAACAGTTCCAAATAATAAAGGTATAAGTGTAATTGTAGACTATGCTCATACTCCTGATGCACTTGAAAATGTATTGAAAACAACTCAACAATTTGCAGAAGGGAAAATTATTTCTGTATTTGGATGTGGTGGAGATAGAGATACTGAAAAAAGACCTTTAATGGGAGCTATTGGACAAAAATATTCTGATTTATGTATTATAACTTCTGATAATCCAAGAACTGAAGAACCAGAAGCAATAATAGAAGATATTCTTGAAGGAATTGATAAGAAAAAAGAAAATTATTATGTTGTTGTTGATAGAAAACAGGCTATAGCAAAAGCTATAAGTATGGCAAAAAAAGATGATGTTGTGATTATAACAGGTAAAGGACATGAAACTTATCAAATTATAGGTAAAGTTAAACATCATTTTGATGATAAAGAAATTGCAAATGAATATTTAAGTAAAATGTAGTATGAAAATTCAATAAAAGGTACCATCTAAGAATGTAATATCAAATTTTATTTTGATATTACATTTTTATTTTCTATATGGAAATTATTGTAAAATTGATAGTACGATAATGTAAATTCTAATATCCATACTAATTAATTTATTATTGTAATAACGTTTATAATTTTGTATAATTACAGTAAATATGGAAAAATAAGTATCATTATAAAATGCTTACAATAATTGACATAAGATAATAATTCTATACATATAGGTTCTAGAAAGGCAGGAAGTATAATGTTAAGTGATGCAAAAAATAATAGGCATGGTTTGTCCATAATTGCTGTCATAAGTATCTTAGTAATTACAATTTCCTGTTTGATTTATGGTTCAAGGTTAAATAAGACATTAGGTGAAGAAACGAATCAATATCTTTCAGAAATAGCAAATCAAAGCGTCAGTGTACTAAAAAAACTAATAATGATATTAATGTATATTCTGTACCAGTTTATAAAAATAATGAGGTTAAAGGAGTTATATTTGCTAGACCAATGCCAATAGAAGAATATGAAAAATTAATATTAGATAATTATAATGTTAAAGGCAAAGAAAAAAATTAAATAATTTTATAAAATATAGCACAAAAATTTATAAAAAATGAACCTTGTTAATCAATGCTCACTTTTTTTATATAAAAATATACTATTATAAAAACATAAATCATTATTAGAATATTACATAGTATACCTTTTTATCCATTTGAATGTTTTGGGGGTAAACGTATTTGGGATTGTAGCAAAATACTTTCGATAGTAACAATAGTAATTTCTATAGGTGTGCTATACATGTTTTAAAAAATGAAAAGATAATTTATAAATTTAAATTTTATATATGTATAAGTAATTTTATTATATCAAAGAGAGAGCTTTTTATTATAATTTATACAAATCATTTGAAATAACTCTCCTTTTGATATAAATTTTATACAATTATTATAAGATAATATTACATTATTGTAACCTTAATCTTTTACTTATAATACTTACAATAGTTAAAGTGTATACAATTAATCATTTTAAACATTAAATCTAAATAATATTACATCTCCATCTTTAACTATGTATTCTTTACCTTCCAGTTTAACTAATCCTTTTTCTTTAGCAGCAGCCATAGTACCATGCTCAACTAAATCATCAAAAGCTATTGTTTCAGCTCTGATAAATCCTCTTTCTATATCAGAATGTATCTTTCCTCCTGCTTGAGGTGCCTTACTTCCAACTTTTATAGTCCATGCTCTAACTTCTTTTGGACCAGCAGTTAAGAATGAAATTAAACCAAGTAAAGCATAAGATGATTTTATAAGTTTATCAAGCCCTGACTGTTCAAGACCTAATGTCTCTAAAAATTCTTTCTTTTCTTCAGCAGAATCAAGTTCAGAAATTTCTGCCTCTATTTGTGCACATACAACAACAACTTCAGCATCTTCTGTTTCTGCAAATGCTTTAACTTGTTGAACATATTTATTATTTTCTCCATTATCAGCTAAATCATCTTCTGATACATTTGAAGCATATATTACAGGCTTAGATGTAAGCAAATCCAATGAATTTACGAATACTTGTTCATCTTCTGTAAATTGCATAGTTCTTACACACTTACTTTCTTCTAAAGTAGACATAATTGATTTTAATAAATCAAGTTCAGAAGCTAAAGTTTTATCAGCTTTAGCAGCCTTTTGAGTTTTATGAATTCTTCTTTCAAGAATCTCTATATCAGAAAAAATTAATTCTAAGTTTATAGTTTCTATATCACGAAGTGGGTCTACAGAACCATCTACATGTACAACATTTTCATCTTCAAAGCATCTAACAACATGCACTATTGCATCAACTTCTCTTATATGTGATAAAAATTTATTTCCTAATCCTTCTCCTTTAGAAGCACCTCTAACTAAACCAGCTATGTCACAAAATTCTATAGCAGTAGGAACTATTTTTTCAGAATTATATAATTCTTGTAGTTTGTTTAGTCTTTCATCTGGAACAGATACAACTCCGACATTTGGGTCTATTGTACAAAAAGGGTAATTTGCAGATTCTGCACCTGCTTGAGTTATTGCGTTAAATAGTGTGCTTTTACCTACATTTGGTAAACCAACTATACCTAATTTCATATTAATCGTCCTCTCTCTTATTCTTTTTTATATTCTTTATATAACCTTAAACAATCAATCTATAGGATTGCAAAATTGTTTTAATTATAGACATACATATTGATTATACATCATATACATCAAGCTTGTAAACTAGACTTTAAAGCATATTTATTTAAATAATCTTTATATTTAATTTAAATAAAAATATTGCTTTTAGAAAATAATAAAAAGGATATAATTAAATAGAAGGTTTTTATATGTGAGTATATGCAATTAAAAAATAAATAAATTTCAATTTAAAAATTGATGTTTAAATAAAAATAGGAGGTACATATGGTTAATACTAAAAAAATAATAAATTTAGGTAATAATATTGATCTTACTTTGATAAAAACAGAAAAATTTAAATCCAATCTCATAAGCTTATATGTTCAGAGATTACTGGATGAAAAAGAAACTACAAAAAATGCTTTAATACCATCAATAATAGCAAGTGGAAGTGAGAAATATCCTAGTGCTAGAGCAATATCAAATAAATTAGATGATTTATATGGTTCATCTATGGGAGCTGATGCTATAAAACGTGGAGAACGTCAAGTATTGAGTTTTAAAATAATTAACATAAGTGAAAAATATTTAGATGAGAGTATATTTGAAGAAGTAGTAGAATTTTTTAATGAAGTAATAAATAACACTCTTGTTGTAGATGGTGGATTTAAAGAAGAATATTTAAATATTGAAAAAGAAAATTTAAGAGAGAAGATACAATCAATAATAAATGATAAAAAAGAGTATGCACAAGATAAATGTATTGAGGCTATGTGTAAAGGTGAAAGGTATAGTGTAAGTGAATTTGGTTATGAAGATGAAATAGATAGTATAACTGCAAAAGATTTATATGAACATTACAAAAATATACTTAAAACATCACCAATAAATATAGTTGTAGAAGGTAATTTTGATGAAGATAAAGTTGTAGATATAATTAGTAGGAATCTAAAGTTTGAAAGAGAAGATATTATAGATATACCAAGAGCAGATTTTATAAAAAATGTAGATGAAGTAAAAGTTATAGATGAACAAATGGAAATAACTCAAGGTAAGTTAGTCATGGGTTATAGAGCAAATGTGGATTATGCAGATACAGATAGATATTATGCTCTTGTAGTTGGAAGCAATGTCTTAGGTGGTGGACCACACTCCAAATTATTTGTGAATGTAAGAGAAAAAGAAAGTTTATGTTACTATATATTCTCTTCAATAGAGAAGTATAAGAGTATCATGTTTATATCATCTGGTATAGAAACTAAAGATTATGATAAAGCTGTGGAATTGATAAAAAAACAAGTAGAAAGTGTAAAAGCAGGTGATATATCTGATGAAGAATTAGAAAATAGCAAACTTGCTTTAGTTAATTCTATGAAATCTATAACTGATAATATAGGTGGTATGTCTGATTTTTCTTTCTCTCAGTCTATGGCAAAGACAAATTCTGAAGTAGAAGATATAATATCTAGTATAGAAAAAGTTAATAAAAAGGATATAGTTGAAGCTATAAAAGATATAGAACTTGATACTATATACTTCTTGAGAAATTAATGGAGGATATGTCTATGGAAAAAATAGTTAATGATATATTGAGAGAAGAAGTTTATTATGAGAAATTGAAAAATGGATTAGATGTATATTTTATGCCTAAGAAAGGGTTTACTAAAAAATATGCTATTCTGGCTACTAATTATGGTTCAAATGATTTAGAATTTGTTCCAATTGGAGAAGATAAAAGAATTAGAGTGAATGAAGGAATTGCACATTTTCTAGAGCATAAGATGTTTGAGCAACCTGATGGAAGAGATGCCTTTGATAAATTTTCTAAATTAGGAGTAAACGCAAATGCGTTTACTAATTTTACGATGACAGCATACTTATTTTCTGCTACCGAAAATTTTTATGAGAGTCTGGAGCATCTAATTGATTATGTTCAAACACCTTATTTTACAGATGAAAATGTTGAAAAGGAAAAAGGTATAATAGCACAAGAAATAAAAATGTACAATGATGACCCTGATTGGAATGTATATTTTAATTGCTTGAAGGCAATGTATGTAAATTATCCTACTAGAATTGATATAGCAGGTACGGTAGATAGTATATATAAGATAACTAAAGAAGAACTATATAAATGCTATAACACTTTCTATAATCCAGGGAATATGGCCTTATTTGTTGTTGGTGACCTAGATGTAGAAAAAGTTATAGATATAACTAAAAAATCAAACAATTATGATATAGATAAACTTTCTAAGAGTATAGAGAGGTTTTATCCAAAAGAACCAGAAAGTGTAAAAGAAAAAGAAGTTATAGAAAAATTCCCTATATCTATGCCTATGTTTAACATAGGTTTTAAAGATAGTAATGTTGGTTTAAAAGGGAAAGAACTTTTACGTAAAGAAATTGTAACTGACATACTTGTAGGTATGCTATTTAAAAAAGGAAGTAAACTTTATGAAGATTTGTATATGCAAGGATTAATAAATGAAAATTTTGGAGCTGGATTTTCGTCTCAAGTGGATTATGCTTTTAGTATAATAGCTGGAGATTCTAAAGAACCTAAAAAAGTAAAAGAGATAATTCTTGAGTATATAGAAAAATCAAAACAAGAAGGATTATCAAAAGAGGAATTTGAGAGAACTAAAAAGAAAAAAATAGGGTCATTTATTAAGTGTTTTGATTCTATAAATTTTATAGGAAATAGTTTTATATCTTATGTATTTAAGGATATAAATATATTGGATTATTTAGATGTTATTAAAGATGTTACTTTTGAGGAAGTTGAAGAAAGATTAAAAGAACACTTCAAAGAAGAGTATTGTGTTATTTCTATTGTAGAACCTAAATAAAAATTTGATAATCATAAGAATAACAGTTAAATGCTAGACTGTGCATTTGAATGTTTATTCTAGTGAAACAAGAAATAGATTTGTAAAATATATATAAATTAAGTTGAAAAATTTAAGAAGCATAAATACAAATATATAAGAGATTGGTGTATACATACATCAATCTTTTTGATTTCAAAGAATTTTACGTAGTTAGATTGGTATAATATATTATAGTGTTTATAGAATAAATTTTAATATTTTTTGTAGAATTAACATTAATATGTTATCATAATTTAGTATAATTACAATTAATTGTAATTATA
>NZ_JAGWCX010000034.1:0-44371 GCF_020657775.1 Clostridioides sp. ZZV14-6345
CCAACAGGAGCAGATGGATTAGTAGGTCCAACAGGAGCAACAGGCGTAACAGGAGTAACAGGTCCAACAGGAGCAACTGGAATAGCAGGAGCTGGTGCAATAATACCTTTTGCATCAGGTATACCTCTATCACTTACAACTATAGCTGGTGGATTAATAGGAACACCAGGATTTGTTGGTTTTGGTAATTCAGCTCCAGGGGTAAGTATAGCTGGAGGAACAATAGACCTTACAAACCCAGCAGGAACACTAACTAACTTTGCATTTTCAATGCCAAGAGCTGGAACAATAACATCTATTTCAGCATATTTTAGTACAACAGTAGCACTTTCACTTGTTGGCTCAACAATTACAATTACAGCAACACTTTATGAATCAACTGCACCAGATAACACATTTACAGCTGTACCAGGAGCAACAGTTACACTAACTCCACCACTTACAGGTATATTATCAGTAGGTTCAATTTCTAGTGGAGTTTTAACAGGATTAAATATATCAGTAGCAGCACAAACTCGTTTGTTGCTAGTATTTACTGCAACAGCTTCAGGTCTTTCATTAGTTAATACTGTAGCAGGATATGCAAGTGCAGGAATTTCGATTAACTAGATTAGATAATTAAAAGAGGCTTCTAGTATCTTGTTGATATTAGAAGCTTTTTAATATTAATTGCTAAGTATAATTTTAATATAATTGCTAAGCATAATTTAGAGTACTATTATATAATATAAAATAATAATATAAAATTGGAAATAGAGAATTGTCTAGGGGGAATATTATGAAAAATAAGATTGAAGAATTAATGAATAGTTTTGTAAAGGATTATCATAAATCAAATAATATAACTACAAAGTGGCAAGAACTTTTATTTGCTTATGCATCTGCCGAAGATGATATGTTTCAGAAGTTAAAAGGAGCTGTAGGAACATCTCATGCCATGCCAAAAGATTTTTTGAAAGATGGTAAAACTATAATTACATATTTTATACCTTTTGATAAAAGTATAAATAATAGCAATATTGGAGGATTTGAATGTTCTGAAATATGGGCAAGAGCGTACATAGAAACTAATATATTGATTTCAAATTTAAATAGTTTTTTATGTGAAGAACTAGAGAAGATAGGATTTAATTCATATTCTATTCCTGGGTCATATAATTTTGATAGTGAAAAATTGGTTAGTGATTGGTCACAAAGACATGTAGCATTCATAGCGGGTCTTGGAACTTTTGGTTTAAATAATATGCTTATTACAGAAAAAGGGTGTTGTGGAAGAATAGGAAGCATAATCACAAGCTTAGAATTGGAACCAACTAAAAGACCAGAAAATGAATACTGCTTGTATAAACATAATAATAGTTGCAAAAAATGTGTTAGTAAATGCGTAAAAGGAGCTTTAAAAGAAGATGGATTTGATAGAAATAAGTGTTATGAAATGTGTATGATAAATGAAAAGAAATATGCTCATATAGGTGGATGTGACATTTGTGGAAAGTGTATAGTTGGAGTTCCTTGTTCAGTAATAAAACCATCAAGATAATGGATTTATGTTTATTAATAATTTTAAATATAATTTATAATGAAAAAATATTAGCTACCAAAATAAATATAATATAATATGAAAATTAAATAAATATAATTTAAAAATTAGATAAATAATTTACATCGATTGACAATTATTTATACTGTTGATAGACTTATATGTATCGCTGTGATATATAAGGAGGGTTGAGACTTTATGTTTGATTTAATCTTTATAGTTGCATAGCAAGGGCTATTGCAATTATAAAATTTAATATATAAATAGCCCTTTGCTATTCCTAATAAAAAATTACTATTTAATAGGAGAGCAAAATGAGCTATAAAAAGGCAATACATATATTACCAGAAGAATTACTTGAATTGATACAGGAATATGTAGATGGCGAATGCATCTATATTCCTAGAAAATCTAATAACAAAAAAGAATGGGGAAGTAATACTTCTACTCGTGAAGATTTGGCAATTAGAAATATGAAGATTTATGAAGACTATCAAGTTGGATACGATTTGCAATATTTATCCGAAAAGTATTATTTATCTTTGAAAAGTATTCAAAGAATTGTATTACAAGAAAAAAGAAAAAGATAGCTAAGAATGAGTCAGTATAGTTTTATAATTATACTGGCTCATTTTCTTTTGAGAAAAGTGTTTGAGGTATAGTTTCTTCTAGGTGGATGTTATAATTTAAATAATTTCAAAACTTATACAACATATAATAATTCTAGTTGTAAAGTACATATAAAAAGCAATAATTTTTTATATGTGTGAAATTAAAATTTATCAAAAATTAGGAGGTATTGTTTTGAAGAAAATACTTGATTATATTCCACCTTTTCATAACTTTCTATTAGTTTAGTAACTTTATAGAAAGGAAATTGTATTTATGCAAAAAATTACTTGGGAGGTGGAGTATACCTCCCAATTACCAGTAATTAGGTATTGTAAAAAATGTGGAAAAAAGACTGAATATATTTGTTCAGGTTTATTTAGAGTTAATGCTCAACATAAATATTTGGATATATGGCTAATATATAAGTGTTCAAACTGTGACTCAACATGGAATTCAACCATATATTCTCGTGTCAATCCAAATAACTTAAATCCAGAAACACTAGAACAATTCCATACGAATGATGATAATCTTGCTAATCAATATGCTATGAATGTAGAACTTTTACATAGAAATGGAGCAGAGGTTGGTATTCCAGAATATAAAATAGTAGGACAAGAAATTGATATTAATGACCTTACACAAGTTCGTATTGTAAGTAAGTATCCATCTCAATTAAAGGTGTCAAGATTATTGCGTGAGAAACTAGGTTTATCTAGGAAGGCATTTGATGAGATGTTAGATTGTGGAACTATTAAAAGTATATCTGGAGTTGATTTAAGAAAAAGTAAATTAAACTATGAAATTATGTTAGAGATAGGCAATGAGAAGCAAAAGTCTTCAAATTGATTAGAATAACTAACTTAATATATTTTCAGGAACATCATTTAAAAAAAATAGTGACTTTAAAAAATTTAAAGCCACTATTTTTTAATATGTTTTATCTATATAACTATTATTTTTCTAGGTTTTTTAATATTTCGTAATAGTGTGTTGTGGCTATTTCACTTGATTCGCCTTTTTTACAAAAAGATAATTTAGATAGTTTTGGAACTACACGTTCAACGACAATTTTATTACCTATCATTTTAGATTCAAGTATCTTCAATGCTTCTAAAAACCTCTTATCCTTTTTTGCACGATTATAAAATGATAAAACGTAGACATAAAGGAATAGGTTATAATTACGGAAAGGATATTCAACTTGCATAAATAATGTTCCAATTCCATAGTGACAAGGGCCGATTGGTTTTTTAATAGTCCAATGGTCAAGTAGAAAATCTACAGCTTTGTCAAGTTTTGATTCTTTATTTAGATAATTACTAAAACGGAATGCATTTAATATATTAAGAGTTGGTAGTGGATTTGAGTATTCAGTTTCTGGACCTCGACCAAAACTAAATTTATTGCAACGCCACCCACCATCAGCATACTGTGTATCTAAAAAATGTTGAAACGTTTTTTGCATTCTAATGTCAGATGCATATCCCATATGACAGAGTACGTTAGCAGCATTTGCAGTATGACAAGGGTAAATACCTCCATTTGGATATAGTTTGAAACGTCCATCTTCTCGCCATGTGCTAAATATCAAGTCAGCACATTCTTTAAGTAAAGTATCATCAGGGTTCACACCTAACTCTAATAGATAAAGTACACTATCAAGAGTAGAGAAAGGAGAACCTTTTATTAAACGCTTATCAGGTGTAGTCCAATAGTCTGCACCATTATCATACCTGTGTGATAATATTATTTCAATATCTGATAAATATTTATTTTCTACATTCATTTTTTACTCCATTTCATATTATATTCTATTAAATCTATCAAAAACTTTATTATAATATTATTTATATTTATAATTGATTTATTTTATTTAAAATTGCATCTATAGCTGTATCAGGAACAACTGCTAAATCTTCTGCATTGAAGTAATAAATTATATTAGAATCAAATAATATATTTGAATTTGGAGGGAATTCGTCATCTCCAAACCAAAATATAAATATCATAGATGTATTACCCATATATGTAAACCTATAGGCTAAATCTCCCATATCTACTTTTTCAGCTCCCATATTTTCCATAACCAACTTATACCTGTTTATTTGAGATGTAAAAACCTCTGAAAGTCTAGACAGAGTTCTGTTTAAAAAATTTGGATAGTAAACATTGCCTCCTGGTATTTCTTTAAAAGTCACATATTTATTAGTTCTAGGTACACCATTAGCATTGATTAAGTATCTAATTATTAAAATTTTAAGTTCAAAGTTTTTGCAGATACTACCATCATCATTCCAAACTTCTCCACTTGGATAGTCTATAATATATTGTCTATCAAAGAAATTAAGTGTGAATTTATTTGAATCACTGTTAAAAGATATATTACTTAAATTACTAATTGTATGAGGGTCTAATTTTTTTAATTTTTCTCGAGCATAGTCAAATGGAACATTATAGTTACTTCTTGTTACTTTTTCATCCATAATTTTTCCTCCAATTTAAATAATTAAAGATATATTTATAAGAAGTTTTCTTATTATTGATTTTATTACATTTTTAAAATATTACAATAATAAATTGTCAAATAAATTTTTACAATTAAATAAATATATGTAAAATAAGTATAGAGTATTTGAAATATAAAGTTTTGAATCTAAAATGTTTTATTTGTAAAATATCAATTATTGTGTAAGCTATAATATGAGAGTATAATGATTCATACAAACTTGAAAAAAGTTATTAAATATAAGTATTAAAATGTTATTAAACATATAAATGGAGGAGTTAGTATGTCTAAGATACTAGTAATAGATGATGAGTTAGATATGTTAAAGTTGATTGAAAATATATTAAAAAGAGATGGACATGAAGTAAAGGTAATTAGTGATGTAGAAAATGCTATAGATATAGACTTTAATTCTTTTAATCTAATAATATTAGATGTAATGATGCCTAAGATGGATGGATTTGAAGTGTGCAAAGCTATAAGAAATAAGGTTGATTGTCCAATACTATTTTTGACAGCCAAAAATATGGAAAGTGATATTATGTATGGTCTTGGTATAGGGGCAGATGATTATATAACCAAACCTTTTGGTGTAGGAGAATTAAGAGCTAGGATAACTGCTCATTTAAGAAGAGAAAATAGAGAAAAAAAGAATTTATTAACTATCTCAAATGTTCAATTTAACTTTTTAGGTAAAGAAGTTTCAATTGATGGTAAAAAAATCAATTTTACTAAAAGTGAATATCTAATATGTGAATTTTTAGCAAAAAATAAGGGACAAGTATTTTCAAAAGAGAGAATATATGAGTCAGTATATGGCTTTGATAGAGAAAGTGATATAAGTACTATCACAGAACATGTAAAAAATATACGAAGCAAATTAAAACAATATGATATTTATACAATAGAAACTGTATGGGGGATAGGGTATAAATGGGTGTAATAAATATAAGTGTTACTTAGTGCAAATATTATATATATCTACAAAATGTTTGTAAAATATTAATCTATATATTAAAATTTAATTTATAGGTTAATATTTTTTGTAAATGACAAAATTGTAAGGTATTTTGTTATAAAATATTAAGATTTGTGGTGTATACTAATAATATAGTATTTAGTATAAATCTTGAGCAAAGGACGGTTATCTCTATATGGATAGACTAAAGAATATTAGAAAGAGTTTACTACAGTATACATTTTTATTTTTATTAATAGGTGTAACAATTTACCTAGTGTTTAAAACATTGGATATTAAAATGCTATCAAATGTTATGGTTATGGTAGATAAGAAGTTTTTATTCATTGGTGCTTTGGCAATTATGTGTCACATAATGCTTGAAGGAGTAGTAATGAAGATAATTATAGAAAGCACTCACAAAGTTAATATTAGATTTATTGGCTTTAAGCTAGCCATTATGGGATTTTATTATAATTTAATAACTCCTTTTGCTTCAGGAAGCCAACCAGTACAGATATATGTACTTAAAAAATGCAAAATGCCACTTAGTAAGGCAAGTGCAGTTGTTACTAATAAGTCTATTATTTTCCAAATAGTAGTTACTTTTTATTGTACAATACTTGTGTTAATGAATTTTAATATGTTAGAAAAACAAATGAAAGTGATTATGCCTTTAGTGTTTCTAGGGATAGCTATTAATTCATTTGTCTTAATTATGATAATATTAGTTATTTTAAATCCTCAAAAAATAAAATATATTATGAGAGTTTCTATAAAGCATTTATCAAAAATCAAGTTTTTAAAATTTTTAGATAATAAGATTGAATCCATAGAAAGTTTTATAGATGATTATAGTAAAGCAATAAATTTTTTTGCAAAGAATAAAAAAGTATTAATTTCAACTATAATAGTGACTTTTATTCAATTAAGTGCTTACTTTAGTGTTTCTTTTTGGATATATAAAGCATTTAATTTGCAAGGTTATAGTTATATCTATATATTGACACTGCAAGCATTTTTATATATGGCAATATCTCCAATACCAACACCTGGGAATGTAGGAGCTAATGAATTAGCGTTTTTCACTATATTCAAATCAGTATTCCCTCAACCTTTAATGGGATATGCAGTATTTTTATATGGTGGATTTATGTACTATTTGATTCTAATTGGAAGTGGAATATTTACTGTAATTACTCACTATAGAATGAAAAATAGAATTGGTAGGAATATTGTTTTGAGTGAAAATTAAATAAGTTTAAAGAAATGTATATTAAGTATATTAAAAAATATGTCATAAGAACTAGAATATTTTAATTAAATGGTTGAAATATAAAGATTATTATGACATATTTTTTTTAAAAATTTAAAAGGAATTGTGAGAAAATTGTTGAATTTAATAGATAGTATTGCAAAATATTTATGATTTTGCATATTATAAAAACACTCATTATCTTTAAGATAAATTTTACTTATCAGGGGATAAATCTAAGGGGGGAAATGTATGGAGAAAAAAATTTTAACAGTTTGTCCATACTGTGGAGCTGGATGCCAATTATATCTAGTCGTAAAAGATAATAAGATATTAAGAGCTGAACCAGCTAATGGTAGAACAAATCAAGAAAGTTTGTGTTTAAAAGGTCGTTATGGATGGGATTTTCTAAATGACCCTAAAATTTTAACACCTAGGCTAAAAAAGCCAATGATAAGAAAACAAGGTGTACTAGAAGAGGTTGAATGGGATGAAGCCATAAGCTATACGGCTTCAAGATTAAATGAAATTAAAGAAAAATATGGGCCTGATTCTATTATGGGAACAGGTTCTGCAAGAGGACCTGGTAATGAAGCAAACTATATAATGCAAAAATTTATGAGAGCCACAATAGGAACTAATAATGTTGACCATTGTGCTCGTGTCTGACATGCACCATCTGTAGCCGGTCTGGCTTACTCATTAGGTAGTGGTGCAATGTCTAATTCTATACCAGAGATAGAAAATGCAGATGTTTTATTTATATTTGGATATAATGGAGCAGATTCACATCCAATAGTGGCAAATAGAATAGTGAAAGCTAAAAAAAATGGTGCTAAATTAATTGTCACTGACCCTAGAGTAACTGAATCTGCAAGAATTGCTGATATACATCTACCTATAAAAGGTGGAACAAACATGGTTTTAGTAAATGCTTTTGGAAATGTTTTAATAGAAGAAGGTCTTTACAATAAAGAATTTGTTCAAAATCATACACAAGGATTTGATGAGTATAAAGAAATTGTTAAACCATATACAGCTAAATATGCTGAAAAGATTACAGGAATTCCAGAAGAACTTATAAGAAAAGCTATGAGGGAATATGCAAAAGGTAAAAAAGCTATGATGCTTTACGGAATGGGGGTCTGTCAATTTGGTCAAGCTGTCGATGTAGTTAAGGGGCTTGCATCAATTGCTCTACTTACAGGTAATTTTGGTAGAGAAAGCGTTGGAATAGGACCTGTACGTGGACAAAATAATGTCCAAGGAGCTTGTGATATGGGAGCTCTTCCTAATGTATATCCTGGTTATCAAAATGTAACTGATGATAAGATAAGAGAAAAGTTTGAAAATGCTTGGGGCGTAAAACTATCTCCTAACAATGGTTATAGTTTAACTCAAGTTCCAAACTTAGTACTAAAAGAGAAAAAGCTTAAAGCTTATTATATATTTGGAGAAGACCCAGTGCAAAGTGACCCAGATGCATCAGAAGTTAGAGAAGCTTTAGATGAATTAGAGTTTGTCGTTGTTCAAGATATATTTATGAATAAGACAGCACTTCATGCTGATGTTATACTTCCAGCTACTTCTTGGGGAGAACATGAGGGAGTATATACATGTGCAGATAGAGGATTCCAATTGATGAGAAAGGCTATAGAACCACAAGGAGATGTAAAACCAGATTGGCAAATTATAAGCGAAATTTCTACAGCAATGGGATACCCTATGAATTATAAAAATACTAGGGAAATATGGGATGAACTTAGACAATTATGTCCAAGTTTCTTAGGTGCTACTTATGAAAAGATAGAAGCTCAAGGATGTGTTCAATGGCCTTGTAAGAGCGAAAGTATGGAAGATAAAGGAACTATGTATCTATATGAAGGTCAAAAGTTTTCTACTCCTAATGGCAAAGGTAATTTGTTCGCTGCTGAATGGAGACCTCCTATGGAAGTTGAAGATGATGAATATCCATTTAGCTTATGTACTGTAAGAGAAGTTGGACACTATTCAGTAAGAACAATGACTGGTAATTGTAGAACTCTTAGTTCATTAGAAGATGAGCCAGGACGTGTTCAAATAAATTCTAATGATGCTGAAAAATTAGGAATTGAAGGCGATGAATTAATTAGAATTAGTTCAAGAAGAGGAAGCGTAATAACAAGAGCAACAGTTACTGATAGAGTTAAGGAAGGTGCAACATATATGACTTATCAGTGGTGGGTTGGAGCTTGTAATGAACTTACAATAGCAAACTTGGACCCTATATCTAAAACACCAGAGTATAAATATTGTGCTGTTAAACTTGAAAAACTTGAAGACCAAGAACTAGCAGAAAAATGTGTGAGAGAAGAGTATCAGAGTCTTAAAGATAGAATGACTGCTACAAATATTTAGTGGTTAATTAGATTCAAGACTTATAAAAAGTGGAAAGGCTAATATTTTATGAACAATATATACTCAAAAACTAAATTACAAGAGAATAGTAAGGATGAAGTTTTTGAAAACAGTTATAGTCTAGTGGATTACAAATATTTAAATTCTTTTAATATAGAAGTAAGTAAAATAAATGAACATGAATTATCAATAGAGGACGAAGAAATAATTGCAGAATATCCGCTTAGTTTTATCTTAAATGATAAATATGTAAATACATTTTTATGTACACCATATAATTTGGAAGAACTTATAGTAGGCTTTTTGAAAACAAAAGGATATATAGAAAATAAAAGAAGCTTGCTAAGTCTGAAGATAAATGAGGAGGAATGTTTTGCGAAAGTAACTATCCAAAAGAAACAAAAAAGTCAAGATGAGCAAATTATATTTTTGAATTCACTAGACTATATAAAATGTACTCCTGTAGAGAGTAATATAAAAGTAAATTATGATACGATTTATAGTATAATGGATAGAAATTTGAATTCGTCAGAATTATTCAAAAATACAGGTGGGGTACACAGTGTATCCATATTTGATTTTGATGAAATTATAGTGACTTGTGAAGATGTAGCAAGACATAATGCAATGGATAAGGCAATAGGATTTTGTGTTTTAAATGAAATATCATTGGAAGATAAAATTATAGTTGTAAGTGGAAGAATATCACTGGAGATGATATTAAAAGCAGCCATGACTCAAATTCCTATTGTAGTATCAAAATCAGCACCAACCAATTTATCAATAGAGCTTTCTAAAAAATTAAACATAACCCTTATTGGATTTGTAAGAGGAAGACGAATGAATATTTATGCAAATCCACAGAGAGTTATCAAAAAGTGAGACTGAGTATATGTGTACTAAAAAAGAAGAGCGAAAATATTCAAAATGTGAAATCTGTGGAGTATTAATTGATGATACTGATAAAGTGTATGATAACGCATACAATTTGTGTAAAAAATGTAAGCGAAATATAAGTACTGAGAAAATATTAAAATATATAAATATATATGATGAAAGTAACTAGGGCGTTAGAAATATACAAATTGAAAGGTGGGATAATATGAAGAATAAAATAGGCTCTTTTGTAATAGCAGACCCAAATAAATGTACAGGTTGTAGAGCTTGTGAAGTAGCTTGTTTTACAATGCATAACCAGCATAATAATGTAGGTTATACAGTTGGAACGGTTGATATACCTGTTATACCTAGACTTTATTTAGTAAAAGGTGATACTTTCTGTATGCCAATACAATGTAGACATTGTGAAGATGCTCCTTGCTTAAACTCATGTCCACAAAAAGCTATAATCAAAGAAAATAATATTATGTCTGTAAATGAAGAAAAGTGTATAGGATGTAAAACTTGTCTGCTAGCATGTCCTTTTGGAGCTATAGACTTACTTCCACAATATGAAGATGGTAAAGAAGTAGAACAAGTAATTTTAGACGAAAATAAAAAGATAGCTTATAAATGTGACTTATGTAAAGACAATGAAAAAATAGCTTGTATAAGTGCATGTCCTCAGGAAGCATTAAAACTTGTTACTCCAATAGATGACAAAAAAGCTAAGAATAGACAAGCAGCACTTAGCTTATTGTTAACAAATAAATAAAGGATACAGGGGTAGGTGACGTTTATGATAATAAATATAGATAAAGATTTATGTACTGGATGTAGAGAATGTTCAAAAGTCTGTCCAGTAAATGCTATTGAAGGTGAAGAGGGAAAGCCACAAGAGATAAATTTAGATAGATGCGTTATGTGCGGTCAATGTGTTCAAACTTGTAAATCTTATGCCTCAGTTATAGATGAAGGATTTGAGTTTTTACAAGAGAAAAAACAAGAAAGAGAGATACCAGAGTCTATAAATGAACCTATATTTGCAGCATATAATGTATGTGATGTAGATAGGGTGAAAAAAGCTTTAAGTGACCCAAATGTATTTACAATGGTTCAATGTGCACCAGCAGTTAGAGTGGCTTTGGGAGAAGATTTTGGATATTATTTAGGATACCTAGGTGCTGGGAAGATGGCAGCAGCACTTCGAGCTTTAAATTTTGATAGAGTATATGATACTAATTTTGCAGCAGATTTGACTATCATGGAAGAAGGTAGTGAGTTAATTAAAAGAGTAACAGAAGGTGGAACTCTTCCAATGTTTACATCTTGTTGCCCAGCATGGGTAAAATTTATGGAAAAAAATTATCCTAAATTAACTAATCATCTGTCTTCTTGTAAATCACCTCAACAGATGGGTGGTGCAATATTTAAAACTTATGGTGCAGAAATAAATAATATAGATGCCTCAAAGATATTTAGTGTTTCTATAATGCCATGCACATGTAAAAAATATGAATGTGATAGAGAAGAAATGGATTCTAGTGGATATAGAGATGTAGATGTAGTATTAACTACTAGAGAATTAGCTTATTTAATAAAAGATATGGGAATTGATTTCAAAAATTTAAGAGAAGAAAAGTTTGATAGTCCTTTAGGTAGTTATAGTGGGGCTGGAACTATATTTGGTGTTACTGGTGGAGTTATGGAAGCTGCTATAAGAACAGGTTATGAGCTTATAACTGGAGAAAGTATTCCTGATGTAGAAGTAAAACAAGTAAGAGGAGAAAATGGCTTTAGAAAGTCAACTATTAAAATAGGAGACTTAGACCTAAGAGTTGGAGTAGTAAGTGGACTAAAAAATGTAATACCAGTACTTGAAGATTTGGAAAAAGGAAAATTAGATGTAGATTTTATTGAAGTTATGACTTGTCCTGTTGGGTGTGTAAGTGGTGGTGGTCAGCCAAAAATTTTACTAGAAGAATATAAAGAATTGGCCTATGAAAATAGAACAAAAGCAACATATGTGCATGATGAACATTTAGCAATTAGAAAATCTCATGAGAATCTTGATATTAAAAAGCTATATGATGAATATTTGGTAGAACCATTAGGAGAAAAGTCTCATCATCTATTACACACTACATATTGTATAGGAAAGGAAGTGGCTAAGTGATGAACTATTTTGTTATAGCAGACCCTGATAAATGCATAGGATGTAGAACTTGTATGATAGGATGTGTAGTTGCACATTCAGATGAAGATATTTTTTACAAAAATCCAGATGAAATAAATTTTAACCCAAAACTTTCTGTCATAAAGACAAAGGAAGTAAGTGCTCCAATACAATGTAGACATTGTGAAGATGCTCCTTGCGCAAAGGCATGTCCAAATGGTGGTATAGTTAGGGTTGGGAACACAATAAAAATAAATGAAGAAAATTGTATAGGATGTAAGACTTGTATGTTAGCATGTCCTATAGGTGCAATAGACATAGTTACATTAAAAGATATAGATGAAGGAAAGCTTTGTTTTAGAGAAAGAATGACAGCAAATAAGTGTGATTTTTGTATAGAATCTCCAGAAGGACCTGCATGTGTAAATGTCTGTCCAACTAAAGCATTTACTATAGTTAAGGATGAAGATATAGATAGTAAGGTTAAAAACAAAAGAAAATTAGCAATATTGTAATATAAAAAAGATGGAGCGCTATTTGTTATTAAAAGCTCCATCTTTTTTATATAATATTTAGATATCTAAGAATTAATTATTGTATCAGTTTATCTAGTCTTTCTTTATTCATTTTTTTCATTCCTATAGAAGTTATAATAAGCAAAGTATAGGCTATTATAACTGATAAAATTATAATAGACCAAGAAAATCTATATCCAAAATTATCAACTAGTAATCCAAATAATGTTGAACCTAATGCAAACCCTGCTGCAAAAATTAATTGTACGATTCCATAGATACTACCAAATTCCTTTTGACCAAAGAAAGTTCCTGTCAAATAAGCAGGACCAATCATATAAGCAAATACAGAAAGTCCTTTTAAGACAGCAAATGCAAAAGCAAATGCAGGAGATTTATCTACAAATAGCAATGATAAAGTTGCTATAAGGACCAATATAAAAGATATAATAAGTGGTTTTATTTGACCAAACTTGTCAAACAATAATCCTCCAAATAAATTACCAATAAGAGCAAATAAAGCAAAAGTGGAGCCGACTGTTCCTATTAGAATCGGATTTAGATAGTTCCTAAGATAAGTGGGATATTGTACAGATAATGATGAAACATATATACCAACAAATATAAATCCAATTGTCATAATCCAAAAATATTTAATTTTTTTAGCTTCTTTTAATGTATAACCCCATACTGAAGGAGAAATTGCATCAGATGCTTTCTCTTTTTTACCTTTAGATTTAACTTTCTCACTAACATCTTTAGGCATCCTAAGTATGAATAATATTACAGGTACACCAACTATTAATGCTACAATTCCAAATATTAGATAAGAACGACTGTATCCTTGAGTTGCCAATAAGCGAACTGCAAGTGGTTGTAGAAATATACTGCCAATAGAGCCACCAGCAAAAGCAAAGCCCAGAGCTTTTCCTTTACTTTCTTCATCAAACCAAGCACTTATTAAAACTGGTATCCCTATAGCAGATATAATTGTAGCACCAATTTGCACAATACATGATACAGTGTAAAATTGCCATAGTTCAGTACATATAGAAAAAGTAGCAAAAGCAATACTAGAAATTATACAACCTAATAAATATAGTATCTTAATATTGACTTTAGAAAATAATACACCTATAAAAGGTGATGCAATTGCTGAAGCAATAGTACCAATAGTGAATATTAGAGAAAAAGATGCTAAGCTAAAACCTTCTCCTTCTACAACATAACTTATAAATTGAGGTTGTATGCTTGCTACAATACTAAATGGCACAGCTTGTATCAACATACAACCAAGTACTATAACCCAAGCATTTGAAAAGTTTTTAATGCTAAAATTCTTGTTTAGTAGTGTATTCATGGTATCTCTCCTTTAGATTATGATTTGTAGATATTAAGCTAATTATTCTAATTTTATATATTAGTTTTAGATAGTCGAATTATTTAAATGTAATTTTGGGTATTAATATAAAAATTAGCTATAAAAATTGATTATTTTAAATGGATGGGGTAAATTAAAATATATAGATAAATGAAAGGATGGATAAAATGTCATTTGAAAAAATAAATAATAATAATCTAGATAAGATACACAGTAGGAAGTGTATTATGTTTGTAAATTTTAATAAAAAAGAATTATCATTAATTAAAAATGTTAGTAATTTTGCTGGAATAAGAGACCATATCATTTTAACTGATAAAAACGGAGAAAACACAATAAGAGACATTTTGGATGGAAATATATCAAATGAATGTGAAAATGGGATTAAGAGTAAGTCTGTAATATTTAATAACACTCCAAGTATGCAAGTAAATGCATTTTTAGAAGGATTAAAAAAAGTAAGAATAAATAGACCTTTTACAGCTATGGTAACTGAAACATCTATTGATTGGACGCTGAATAACTTAATAGAAAATTTAGTTCAAGAACGTAATGCTATGTCTTTAGGAAAAACAATTGAACATAAGTAATTTGAGACATCTTCTAGTAAGTTTAACTAATGTACATTAAGTATCATATATTATACTGTAGGATATAAAAATTTTAATGTGAGTGAATGAAGGAGATTTGAGATGAAAGTTTTGTTTACAATAAATTATGGAAAAGAGAAATTTGAGAAAATAAGAGAATTAGGCTATGATGTTATACATTACCCTGAAGATAGTATTGAAAATAATGAAGATGTAAATACTGCAGATGTACTAGTTACATACAATCCTTTTAGTAGATTAGATATTTCTAAGATGAAAAATTTAAAATATATACAGACAACTAGTGTAGGTATAGACCAACTTCCAAAAGAAGAAGTGTTAAAGAGAGATATTAAGATAGCTAATAATAGGGGTGGATATAGTGTACCTATTGGTGAAAGTATAGTTCTGTATATTTTAGAAATTTATAAAAATAGTGCAAAGTTTTTTAAACAACAACAAAATAAAGAATGGAAGATGGATTTTTCTGTATCAGAATTGTATGGACAAAGAGTTGGATTTCTTGGAACAGGTACTATATCTTCAGAAGCAGCAAAGAGATTAAAAGCTTTTGGTCTAGAAATATGGGGGGTTAATACTAATGGAAGTAGTAAAAAATACTTTGATAAATGCTTTGCCACTGATGATATGAATATTATATTTGAAGAATGTGACATAGTCGTTGTAGCAATGCCTTCTACAAAAAGTACAGACGGAATAGTAAACAAAGAAATGCTTAAACTTATGAAAGAAGGTTCTGTATTTATCAATGTGGGTAGAGGAAATACAGTTAATCAAAAAGACTTAGAAGAATGTGTAGATAAATTTAGAGGTGTAGCATTAGATGTATTTGAAAGTGAGCCTTTGAGTAAAGATAATAAGTTATGGGAGTGTGAAAATGTCATAGTAACTCCTCATAACTCTTGGGTATCTGATAAAAATAAAGAGAGAACATTTAATATGGTTTATAATAATTTAAAACACTATATAATGGAAAATAAACCTGTAGATAATGTTGTAGATATATCAAGAGGTTACTAAATATATAAAAATTTTAATAAGAATAAAAAACTCTTATTAGTATTATTAGAGATACTAATAAGAGTTTTTTTTGTAATAAATTTAAAGTCAAAAAAGTGATATACTAAAAAATATATAAATAGGAAATAATTAATTATAAGGGAATTTCAAAATAATTTAATTTAAAAAATATGAAGAGGTGCAAAAAGTGAGCGTTAAAGATGAAATTAATAAACTTATAGAACAAATAAACTATCATAATGAAAGGTATTATAATCAAGATAGCCCAGAAATATCAGACTATGAATATGATAAGTTAATGAAGGAGTTAATTTCTTTAGAAGAAGAAAATCCAAATCTAAAGAGAATTGATTCTCCAACAAATAGGATAGGAGGTAAGTCATTAGACAAATTCAATCAAATTGTACATAAAACTCCTATGTTGAGTTTATCAAATGCTTTCTCAGAACAAGATTTGAGAGACTTTGATAAGAGAGTTCAAGAATATGTAGGAGATAATGTTGAATATGTTGTTGAATTTAAAATAGATGGTCTTTCTGTAGGTCTAACTTATAATAATGGAGAGTTTGAAAAAGGAGCAACTAGAGGAGATGGAATTGTAGGAGAAGATATTTCTCAAAACCTAATGACTGTAAAAAGCATACCTCTTAAAATAAATGAAAAAAAAGAACTAATAGTTAGAGGAGAAGTATATATATCAAAAGATAACTTTAGAAAAGTAAATGAGCAACAAGAAGAACAGGAACAGTCCTTATTTGCTAATCCAAGGAATCTTGCTGCAGGTTCATTAAGACAATTAGACCCAAAATTAACTGCAAAGAGACCATTAGATATATTTGTATTTAATATGGAAAATATAGAAGAATATGATTTAGAAAGTCATAGTAAATCACTAGATTATTTAGAAAAACTAGGATTCTCAGTAAGCCAGAATTATAAAGTCTGTAAAAATATAGATGAAGTTATTGAACATATTGAATACTGGACAGAGAACAGAGGTAATTTGGAATATGAAATAGATGGTATGGTAATAAAAGTAAACAATATAAAACAAAGAAACGAAATGGGGTATACAGCAAAAAGCCCTAGATGGGCAATTGCATATAAATTCCCAGCAGAAAAGAAAAAGACTAAAATAGTAGATATAATAGTAGAAGTTGGGAGAACTGGTACAATAACACCTTCAGCAATACTTGAACCAGTCAGACTTGCAGGTACTACTGTAAGTAGAGCTACACTTCATAATGAAGATTATATAAGAGAAAAAGATATAAAAATAAATGATACAGTATTAGTTCAAAAAGCAGGAGATATAATACCTCAAGTTTTAGAAGTTATAAAGGAAGAACGTACTGGAGATGAAATAGATTTTAAAATGCCAGAAAAATGTCCTGTTTGTTCAGAGCCAACAGTAAGATTAGAAGGAGAAGCTGCTGTAAAATGTATAAACATGTCTTGTCCAGCTCAAATAAGAAGGGGAATTATACACTTTGTATCGAGAGATGCAATGAATATAGATGGTTTAGGAGAATCTATAATTACATTGTTATTAAATGAAAAAATAATACAAGATGTATCTGATTTATATTATATAAAAAAGGAAGATGTAGTTGACTTAGATAGAATGGGTGAAAAGTCTGCTGATAATTTAATAAATTCAATTGAAAAGTCAAAAGAAAATGATTTATGGAGACTTATAAATGGATTAGGTATTAAATTTATAGGAGTTAAAGCAGCTAAAATACTTGCATCTAGCTTTAAGGATTTAGATGATGTGATTTCTGCAATGAGTGAGCAACTAGAAGAATTAGAGGAATTCGGAAGTATAATGGCAAACAGCGTTGTCGAGTTTTTTAAGGAAGAGAAAAATATGAATGTCATAAACAAATTGAAAAATGTAGGAGTAAACACAAAATCCTTAGATAATACAGGTGAAAAAGTAGAAAAAATATTTGAAGGAATGAAAATAGTCTTGACTGGCACACTTCCTACACTAAAAAGAAATGATGCAAAAGATATGATAGAAAAAAGAGGTGGGAAAGCTACATCTAGTGTAAGTAAATCGACAACATTTGTTTTAGCAGGAGAAGAAGCTGGTTCTAAACTCACTAAAGCAAATGATTTAGGAATTAAAGTTATAGATGAAGAGAGATTTTTAGAATTATTAAATTTACCATCGAAAGATGAAGTAAAAGCTGTATTAGAGAGTTAAAAAGTCGCTTAATTTAGTAGAAAACTACTATAATTAATGATAGAATAGTTCAGTAAGCTAATAAGATTATGAAAAATGACAGTACTTAATATTTGACAAAATTAAAAATTATAAAAATAACTTTATAAAATATAAAAAATATAAGAAAGGATATGAAAAATGACCAGAAGTTATGATAGAAGTAACGAACAGATAAGACCTATAAGAATAACTAGAAATTATACAAAGTATGCAGAAGGTTCTGTTCTTATAGAAATGGGAGAGACAAAGGTTATATGCACTGCATCAGTGGAAGACAAAGTACCTCCTTTTTTAAGAAATAGTGGTACTGGATGGATAAATGCTGAATATTCTATGTTACCAAGAGCAACACAACAAAGAAAAATAAGGGATGCATCTAGGGGAAAAATAGATGGAAGAACACAAGAAATACAAAGGTTAATTGGAAGAGCAATAAGGTCTGTTGTAGACTTGAATAAATTAGGTGAAAGAACTATTTGGGTAGATTGTGATGTGATTCAAGCAGATGGTGGAACTAGAACTGCATCTATAACAGGGGCGTTTGTAGCAGTTGCAGAAGCAATATATAAATTATATAAAGCAAAGACAATAAAAGAAATGCCAATAACAAATTTTGTATCTGCAATTAGTGTTGGTATAGTAAATGAAACACACATGCTAGATTTATGTTATGAAGAAGATTCTAAAGCACAAGTAGACATGAATATAATAATGACTGATAAGTGTGAGTTTGTAGAAGTGCAGGGGACTGGAGAAGAGAAACCTTTTTCAAGAAAAGATTTAAATTTATTGTTAGAGTTAGGAGAAAAAGGGAATAAAGAATTAATAAGGGTTCAAAGAGAAGCTTTAGGTGAAATAACAGATGAGATATTAGGTATGGATTATGGTAATGAAGTAGTGATAGCCACTAATAATGCTCATAAACTAGAAGAAATAGGTGAAATTTTAAAAGACTTTGAATATAAAGTATATTCTTTAAAAGATGTTGACCTAGCAGGTATAGAAATAGTAGAGGATGGAAAAACATTTGAGCATAATGCATTGATAAAAGCTAGAACAATAGCTAAAAAGACTAAACTTATAGCTATATCAGATGACTCTGGCTTAGAAGTAGATGCCTTAGGCAAAAAACCTGGTGTTTATTCAGCTAGATATGCAGGAGAACATGCAACAGATGAAGAAAATAGAGAAAAGCTATTAAAAGCTATGCAAAATGTACCAATGAGTAAAAGAAATGCAAGATTCGTCTCTGCAATAGCAGTAGTTTTTCCTGATGGAAAAGAATTTGTAGTAAGAGGAATCTGTGAAGGAATTATAGGGTTTGAAGAAAAGGGTAAAAATGGCTTTGGATATGATAGCTTATTTATAGTAAAGGGATATGATAAGACTTTTGGTGAAATACCTAGTGTTATAAAAAATTCAATCAGCCACAGAGCAAATGCACTAAAACTTATGAAACAAGAGTTTATAAAAAGGGTAGTGAAGTAATGAAAATAGGCATAGTAAGTGATACACATATGATGATTAAAAATATGGAAAAAACAATACCATATTTAAAAGAATGTGACCTAATAATTCATGCAGGAGATAACTTTACAGACTCAAGATATATTCATAGTATGACTAATGTAGGCATTATTGCAGTTAAAGGTAATTGTGACTTTGATGCTGTTGAGGAAGAAGTTGTCTTTGAAGTGGCAAATAAAACTATATTTTTGTGCCATGGAGATAAGTATGGTGTAAAGTATGGAACACATATGTTAGAAAAAAAGGCAACTGAAGTTGGTGCTGATATAGTTATATTTGGTCATACCCATACTCCGTTTAGAGAAGTTAAAGATGGTGTGCTTTACATAAATCCTGGAAGTATTTCACTTCCAAGAGGAGTATCGTATAAAAGTTTTGTTATTATGGAAATGGAAGAAGATGACATAAATATTGAAGAAATACGTATATAAAGGTGTATTTATCTAAAAAAACAGCAAAAAAAGCTCAAAAAATTAAATTTTATCAAATAAGTACAACGATATTAATGGAACACTTGTAAATAAAAAAACTTATGTGATATAATTAAGTGGTTGAATTATAAATAGAATGAATTATGATACCATTATCGGGTATTACATAAATATCACTAGGAGGATTAGAAGGATGAAAGCAGAACTAATTAAAAAAGAGGGTAATAAAGTTACTTTAAAAATAACAGTAGATAACAATAAATTTGAAGCAGCAGTAAATAAGGCTTATAATAAAAGCAGAAATAAATACAATATACCTGGATTTAGAAAAGGTAAAGCTCCAAGAATTGTTATAGAAACTCAATATGGAAAAGGTATATTCTATAATGATGCTATAGAAATATTATTCCCAGAAGTTTATCCAGAAGCTATCAAGGAATTAGATATAGACCCAATAGACAATCCAGATTTAGATATAGAAGAAATAAGTAAAGATAATGGATTAGTTATGGTTCTTAATGTAGAAGTTAAACCAGAGTTTGAATTAGGAAACTACAAGGGTATAGAAATAGCTAAGGTTGAGAATACTGTAAGTGACGAAAATGTTGAAGCTAAACTACAAGAAATGGTTGAAAAAAATGCTAGATTAGTAAGTGTAGAAGACAAAGCTTTAGAAGATGGAGATACAGCTATAATAGACTTTGAAGGCTTTGAAAATGGTGTAGCTTTTGATGGTGGTAAAGGTGAAAATTATAACTTAGTTATAGGTTCAAACACATTTATCCCAGGATTTGAAGAACAATTAGTGGGTAAAAAAGCTGGTGAAGAAGTAGAAGTTAATGTTACTTTCCCAGAAGAATATCACTCACAAGACTTAGCTGGAAAACCAGTTGTATTTAATGTAAAAATAAACGATGTAAAAGTAAAAGAATTATCTGCACTTGATGATGAATTTGCTAAAGATACTAGTGAATTCGATACTTTAGAGGAATTAAAAGCAGATGTAAGAGCTAAATTAGAAGAAGAAGCTAAAAATAGAGCAGACGCAGAAACTAGAAATTCAGTAGTAGAAAAAGTTGCTGAAAATACAGAAATAGAAATACCAGAAGTTATGATACAACATCAAATAGATAATATGTTAAACGAACTTAACTATCAATTACAATATCAAGGATTTGGATTACAACAATTACTAGATATGACTGGTAGAACTATGGAAGAATTAAGAGAAGAGAGAAAAGAAGATGCTAAAAAACTAGTTAAGTCTTCTCTAGTATTAGAAGCAATAACTAAAGCTGAAGGAATTGAAGCAACAGAAGAAGAATTTAAAGCTGAGTTAGAAAAAATGGCTTCTACTTACAATATGGAAATAGAAAAAATAGAAGCTTCTTTAAGAGATGCTGACAAAGAAGATATAAAAGGTCAAATAAAAATAAGAAAAACAATAGATTTACTAGTTGAGAATGCAACAATAGCTTAATAAAATAAACGCTAACTAATATAGTTGACGTTATAGAATGTTTAGTATATAATGATTTGCAAATATAATTTAGTTAAATGCGTATAATAATTTACAGTAGCTTACAAAAAGCTACTGTAAATTATATAGAATAAAGGGGGTATGAAACCATGGCATTAGTACCTGTAGTTGTTGAACAAACAGGAAGAGGAGAAAGATCTTATGATATTTTTTCTAGACTATTAAAAGACAGAATAATCTTCTTAGGAGATCAAGTTAACGATGCCACAGCAGGGCTTATAGTAGCACAGCTATTATTCTTAGAAGCTGAAGACCCAGACAAAGATATACATTTATATATAAATTCTCCAGGAGGAAGTATAACTTCTGGAATGGCTATATATGATACTATGCAATACATCAAACCAGATGTAAGTACTATATGTATAGGTATGGCTGCTTCTATGGGAGCATTCTTGCTGGCAGCAGGAGCAAAAGGAAAAAGACTAGCACTACCAAATAGTGAAATAATGATACATCAACCATTAGGTGGAGCTCAAGGTCAAGCAACAGACATAGAAATTCATGCAAAGAGGATTTTAAAAATAAAAGAAACTTTAAATGAGATATTATCTGAAAGAACTGGTCAGCCATTAGAAAAAATTAAAATGGATACTGAACGTGATAACTTCATGAGTGCAATAGAAGCCAAAGAATATGGTTTAATAGATGAAGTATTTACAAAGAGACCGTAGATAGAGAGAGGTGTTAATATGTCTAAATATGAAGAAAAACGACAATTAAAGTGTTCATTCTGCGGTAAAAATCAAGATCAAGTAAGAAGATTAATTGCAGGTCCAAATGTATATATTTGTGACGAGTGTGTTGAACTTTGTGACGAAATTATTCAAGAAGAGATAGAAGATACTATAGATGAAGATACTACATCTTTACCAAAACCAAAGGAAATGATGGAGATTCTAAATGATTATGTAATAGGTCAAGAAAAAGCTAAAAAAGCTTTATCAGTTGCAGTTTATAATCATTACAAGAGAATATACAGTAAAAAATCTAGTAGTAAAGATATAGAAATTCAAAAGAGTAATATACTTTTATTAGGGCCAACAGGTTCTGGGAAGACATTACTTGCTCAAACTCTAGCAAGAACATTAAATGTACCTTTTGCAATGGCAGATGCTACATCATTGACTGAAGCTGGATATGTTGGAGAAGATGTTGAAAATATACTTTTAAAACTTATTCAAGCTGCTGATTTTGATATAGAAAAAGCTGAAAGAGGTATAATATATATAGATGAGATAGACAAGATTGCAAGAAAATCTGAAAATCCATCTATAACTAGGGATGTTAGTGGTGAAGGTGTTCAACAAGCACTTCTAAAAATATTAGAAGGTACTGTTGCAAATGTTCCACCACAAGGAGGAAGAAAACATCCTCATCAGGAATTCTTAAAGATAGATACTACTAATGTATTATTTATATTAGGTGGAGCTTTTGATGGATTAGAGAAGATAATTCAAAAACGTGGTGGAGATAAAACACTAGGTTTTGGAGCTAAAATAGAAAGTAAAAAAGAATTAGATTTAGGTAAGTTATATGAAAAAGTACTTCCAGAGGATTTATTAAAATATGGTATAATACCAGAATTTATAGGAAGAATACCAGTTTTAGCTACTTTAGAATTACTGGATGAAGATGCACTAATGCAGATATTACAAGAACCTAAAAATGCTCTGGTAAAACAATATAAAAAATTATTAGAGTTAGATGATGTTGAGCTAGAATTTGAAGAAGGTGCTCTTCGTGCAATAGCTAAAAAAGCTATAGAAAGAAATACAGGAGCTAGAGGGCTTAGAAGTATAGTTGAAAGTGTAATGATGGAAACTATGTTTGAGGTACCATCTAGAGATAATATAAAGAAGGTTATAGTAACAGAGAAATCTGTGAACGAAGACTCAGTAAATCCTATCATAGTACTTAAGGATCAAGAGGAAAGTGCATAAGATGATGAAAAGGAGCTTTAAAAGCTCCTTTTTTTATGTTAATATGCTAAATATAAATTAGATATCAGTATTATAAAAATGTGAGTAGTATACCTAGAATACCAAAGACGAATACAATTGCAATAGAACCAATTTTTCCTTTATATAAAAGATAAAATGATGCTATAAATGCAATTATTCCATATAAATCCCAATTAACTTCTTTGGCAGATGAAAAAGCTGCTGCTAATATGAATCCTAGAGTAATTGGTCTAAGAACTATCAATAAGTTTTCCACTTTTTTATTGTTTTTGAACTTAGAAAATAACTTTGATATAATAGTTAGACCTATTAACGCAAAAATCGTGACACCAACAGTTGCAGCTAGAGAACCAAAGAAGCCAGCAGTCTTAAATCCTACAAATGTAGCACTATTTATTGCTACAGGACCTGGTGTAGATTGTGATATAGCAAGTAAATCCAAAAATTCTTGATTAGTTATAAGGTGGTATTTAGATATAAATTCTTGCTGAATAAATGGTAACATAGCATACCCGCCACCAAAACTAAATGCTCCTATTTTAAGGAATATTAAGAAGAGTAGTGTTATTTCTGACATAGACTATATACACCTCCTCCAATTATTAAATAAATAGGACTTATATTGAATACACCAACAGATAAAACTGCTATAATTAATAGTAGTATGTTAGTTTTAGACTTTGGCAGTTTCTTAAACATGCTTGTAAAAGAATACAATATAAGAGCTATTACAACAGGCGCAACTCCTTTAAAAAATCCATCTAAAATTTTAGATGATGAATTTTTAAAATACAGATACGATAAGACTAAGACTATACAAAATGATGGTAAAGCAGAACCTAAGGTACATATAAGAACTCCTGGTATACCATAAAGTTTATATCCTAATAATACAGAGATATTAACTGCCAGTACTCCAGGATAACTTTGAGCTATGGATAAATAATCAATAAATTCTTCCTGCTCTAAAAGTTTTTGTTTGTTTACAAGTTCATCTTGTATAAGAGGAACCATAGCGTATCCACCACCAAATGTAAACGCACCAATTTTTAAAAAGGTTAAAAACAATTTCAACATAATAGAAACCTCCAAAAGATAAATAACATCTAAGTATACTAATATTAATATTATATCATAATAAAATAATAATATAGTATGATAGTATTCTAAGAATTTATCATTAATGTTGAAAATTAACTTGTTCGAATATATAATATTAAAAGCAAAATAATTAGACTAGAAAAGGAGTAATGTTGATGGAACAAAATTATACTAAAATAGATCATGAATTACCATTAATTCCTCTAAGAGGATTAGCTATATTTCCATATATGATATTAAATTTTGATATAGGAAGAGAGATATCTCTTAAAGCTTTAGACCAAGCCATGATGGATGAAGAGCTTATATTTTTAACATCTCAGAAAGAAGCTGAGGTAGATGAGCCAGGAGAAGAAGACTTTTATCATGTGGGAACAATCTGTAAAGTTAAACAAATGATAAAATTACCAGGAGATACAGTTCGTGTTTTAGTTGAAGGTGTATCAAGAGGTAGAGTAAAAAAAATAGAACAAGAAGAAGGGTATTTTAGAGCAGTAATAGAAGAAATAGTTTTTGACAGTGATAATCTGGATAGTGAAACAGAGGTTGAAATCGAGGCATTTGTAAGAAATGTATTTGATGCTTTTGAAGAATATATAAATATTGGAAACAGGGTATCTCCAGAAATATTGATATCTTTAGCGGATATAGAAGATGTAGATAGATTTATAGATACAATAGCTGCAAACATATACCTAAAATCAAGTCAAAAGCAAGAAATATTAGAAGAATTTGATATCAAGAAAAGACTTGAACTTATCTATTCTATATTATTAGAGGAAATAGATATATTAAAAATAGAAAAGAAGATAACTTTAAGAGTAAAAAAACAGATGAATAAAGTTCAAAAAGAATATTATCTTAGAGAACAATTAAAAGCTATACAGAAAGAATTAGGTGAAGAAGAAGATATAAATTCTGAAGCAGATGAATATAGAGAAAAACTTAAAAAAATAAAAGCACCTAAGACAACTAAGGAAAAAATAGAAAAAGAAATAGATAAATTTTCAAAGATATCTTCAATGTCTCCAGATGTATCTGTAAGTAGAAACTATTTAGACACTATATTCTCATTGCCATGGAACAAAGAGACAAAAGATAAATTAGATATAACTAAGGCAAAAGATATATTAGATGAAGACCATTATGGGCTAGAGAAAGTTAAAGAAAGAATATTAGAGTATCTAGCTATAAGAACTCTTGCTAAGTCACTTAAAGGTCCTATAATATGTCTAGTTGGACCTCCAGGAACAGGAAAGACATCTATAGTAAAATCAATAGCTAAAGCATTAAATAGAAAATTTGTAAGAATATCTTTAGGTGGAGTTAGAGATGAAGCAGAAATAAGAGGTCATAGAAGAACATATGTAGGCTCAATTCCAGGAAGAATAATTAATGGAGTAAAAGAAGCACAAACAAAAAATCCTGTATTCTTATTTGATGAAATAGATAAAATGGCAGCAGATTATAAAGGTGACCCAGCTTCAGCTATGCTAGAAGTGTTAGACCCAGAGCAAAACAAGGATTTTGTAGACCATTACTTAGAAATACCTTTTGATTTGTCAAAAATACTATTTGTTACAACAGCAAACAGTTTAGGTAATATACCAAGACCATTATTAGATAGAATGGAAATAATAGAAGTATCTGGATATATAGAAGAAGAAAAACTAAATATAGCAAAGAAATATTTACTTCCAAAACAAATTAAAGAACATGCTTTAAAAGAAAACTTTATAAAAATGGATGATGAAACTTTAAGAAGTATAATAAACCATTATACAAGAGAAGCTGGCGTAAGAACATTAGAGAGAACTATTGGTAAAATTTGTAGAAAAATTGCAAAAAAATATGTTGAAGACCCAACTCTTGAAGAAGTTGTTGTAAATAAGTCTGACCTAGAAACATATCTTGGAAAAGACATGTTTAAGTATCAACTTGCAGAAGTTAATCCTCAAATAGGACTAGTAAATGGTCTTGCATGGACAGCAGTAGGTGGAGTTACACTTGAAGTAGAAGTAAATGTGCTTAAAGGTAAAGGGGAAATTGTATTAACTGGAAAACTAGGAGATGTTATGAAGGAATCTGCTAAGACAGGTATCTCTTATATAAGGTCAATAGTAGACAAGTTTGATATAGACCCTGATTTTTATAAGACTAATGATATTCATATACACATTCCAGAAGGGGCTGTTCCAAAAGATGGACCATCAGCTGGTATAACTATGGCCCTTGCAGTAATCTCAGCACTTACTAAAAGACCTGTACCAGGCAATATAGCCATGACAGGAGAGATAACTTTAAGAGGTAGAGTATTAGCAGTAGGAGGAGTTAAAGAAAAATTATTAGCAGCTCATAGAGCTGGTATAACAAAAGTATTAATTCCTAAAGAATGTGAAGCTGATTTAGATGAAATACCAGAAAATGTAAAAGAGAAAATGGAATTTGTACTTGTAGAGCATATGGATGAAGTATTAGAACAAGCTTTATTAAAGAGTGGTGAAAAAAATGAAAATTAGAAGTTCAGAGATAACTATGAGTGCTGTGAATAAATCACAGTATCCAGCAGAAGGTATCCCAGAGATAGCATTGGCTGGTAGGTCAAATGTTGGAAAATCATCAATAATAAACACATTGCTTAACAGAAGAAACTTTGCTAGAACTAGCCAAACACCAGGAAAAACTAGAACTATAAATTTTTATTTAATAAATAATGAGTTTTACTTTGTGGACCTTCCAGGCTATGGATATGCAAAGATAGCTAAGTCTGAAAAAGAAAAATGGGGAGGTATAATGGAAAGGTATCTAGAAAGTAGACAAGAGTTATGTTCTATATTCCTACTTGTAGATATTAGACATGAGCCTACAGCAGACGATAAGCTTATGTACGAATGGATAAAGCACTTTGGATATAACTGTGTAGTTATTGCAACTAAGGCAGATAAAATATCTAGAGGACAATATCAAAAACACATAAGTATAATAAGAAAAAAATTACAAATGGAAAGTAGAGAAAAAGTAATTCCTGTTTCTTCGTTAAAAAAGACTGGTGTTGAAGAACTCTGGGAAGAAATTGTAAATCAATACAATCAACATGGATATGATATAACAGTAGATTAAATCTAGAATGTTAAATGTTGATATAAAATTTATTTGAATAATAAATATAATATAATAGTAAGTTAGTTTTAATTGTATCAATATTAAAATATAGGATGCCTCAAAATGGATTTAATGGTCATTTTTTGGCATCCTTATTGTTTATAAACAATGAAAATCAGTAATTTGTTGCTAAATATTAATAAAATCTAGTAAAGTATAGTAAAATTAGTATAAATTGGCTTAATTAAAAAATTATTGACTTGTATAGTCATCAATAAATCATAGTTAAGAAATAGATTTATCTGTTTTTCTCATAAATAAAATAGTTAATATAAGTCCTATAAAGCATACTGCTGCTGCAATCCAATAAGATTGATTGCTAGCTATAACATAGGCTGATGTATGACTTTTAAACTTTTGATTGTATGTAAGGCTTTGTGCAAAAAACCACTAAAAAATGCTGTTCCAAGAGCAAATGACAAATTACGAACAGTTGCAAGAAAACTGCCTCCATATCCTTTTTCATTTGCGGGGAATGCATTAGAAACTATACCAAGTCCAGTTGCCATTAAAATACTTGCTCCAACTGCTTGAAATATTCTTGAAGAAATCAATGTTGATTAAACAACAAAAAAAGCACCTACATCTTAGGTACCTTGAATGTGTCTAATTTCATGAATAAATACGGTAGTTGAAGGATTTGTATAGATTGCTCATGTAAAATTACATAAAGATACTCATATACTATTTTCTTCTACCATCCAGATTTTACTGTCGGCTTTGGAATCTGACCAAATTATGCCATAAGGCTCGTGGGCTTTTACCGCCGATAGGGAATTTCGCCCATTTCTGAAGAAAAACAGATGTGTTTTGTAATATTATTTTAACATAAAATTAGAATGGAGACAATTGGATTTAAGTAATATGCAGCTATATTAAAATACAAACACTTAAATTATATTTATAGATAAAATCTAAATCATATTATGAGAATCTATAGTAATTAGATAAGATTAACATGTTATTAGTATTAGATAATAAGTTTTAGATTTATCAAAAGCATAAAGCTGTAACAAAACTCGTATAATATTAATATCTTAATTAAGAGATATTGTAAATTATGAGGAGGCGTTAATATGGAAGGAAAGGTAAAGAAGGCATTTCCGGGTGGAAACACATCACAAGGCTCATATTCTTTTTTTGACTATATAATTCCTGAAAATGTAAAAAGAGTTTTTTGCTTAAAGGGTGGACCTGGAGTAGGAAAATCCTCACTTATGAAAAAAATTTATAAAGAATTTTTGCATAGAGGATACGACATTGATTTATATCACTGCCCTTCTGACCCAAGTTCGTTGGATGGTTTAGTTATAAAGAAATTAGGCGTGGTACTTATGGATGCAACTGCTCCACATACTATGGACCCAAAGCTACCTGGAGCTTTGGATGAAATAATTAATTTAGGCGATTACTGGAATACAGAAGAGTTAGAAAAAAATAGACAAGAAATATTAATTTACGATAAAGATATTAGTAATTCATTTAAAAGAGCCTTTAAGTTCTTAAAGTCGGCAGAACCAATCTTTAGAGATATAGAGGAAAAATATTCTGATTGTATGGATTATGGTAAGGTGAATCTACTTACAGAAGAATTTATAAAAAAATTGTTTGATGGAGTTGAAAGTACAGGAAATTTAAAAAGAGAAAAGCATTTATTTGGTTCAGCTATAACTCCTGTAGGGTGTTTGGATTATACAGAAAACATTTTAAAAGACGTAAAGAAGGTTTATTATTTAGCTGGAGAAATAGGAACTGGGAAGACTACACTATTAAACAAAGTATATAAGAAAGCTATTGAAAAAGGTCTAAATGTAGAAGTTTATCATTATCCACTTATTCCAGAGAAAATTGAGACTGTACTATTAACTGACCTAGATATAGGCATAACTATAAGCACAACTTTTAAAGACGAAGATGTGATTGATTTAAATCAATTTTTAAATAGAGAAAAATTACTTAAATACGAAGAAGATATTAAATTTGATGAAAAAGTTTTAGATGATTTAATTTGTTGGGCAGTGTTAAATCTTAAGAGAGCTAAGTCTAAACATGATATTATAGAAAGTTACTATAGCCCTAATATGAGATTTGATGAAGTTGGAAAGTTAAGAGACAAACTAGTTAAAAGAATTTTAAAATATGAGGAAAACTTATAAACACATATGTTTAAAATGAATGTTGATTATAATATAATTTTTAGTAAATTGGTGTAGCTTTGAAGCTATGCCATTTTACTTTTTTTGATAAAAATAATTATTAATAATCCCTAAAGCACTTATTTGTTTTTTCATGATTATTATCTTCTTTTCTAATTTATGTTTTTTATAATATCACAACAATGTTTATTGAAAGTTTATATATAATTTTAAGAACATCTAAAAATACATATTCGATATTGGTAAATTAGTGATAGGAGTTCGATGTATGATATTATATACTAAAGATGAATTTTAATATATAACTTTGATATAATAAGCATATGTAAATGTTTAATATTTGATTAAAGAAAATTATCATATAAAAATAAATTTGTAAGGAGCAATACAGTATGAAAAAACAATATGTGTTTATAATACTAGCAAGTACTCTTTTAGGTATACTTGTTGGAACCATATTTAGAGATTATAGAAATGAAGAAACAGTTTATACAAGTAAGGATAAGTCAATAAGAAAAGAAATAAAGATGACAAGAAAATCTATAAAAGAATTAACAAAAGAGAAAGTCAAGTTAGATAAAGAAATTAATTCAATAAAAAAAAATCAAAAAAATTCTGAAGAAATATCAGAAATAGAAACTCTTAGAGATAGTCTATCATATTCAGATGTGAAAGGTAGCGGAATAATATTAAGTATAGATGCTATAGATGAAAAAACAGGGAACATAGCTAATAGTATAGACTATAATAAAATTCTTGTAAAAGTTATAAACGAGTTAAAATTAAATGGAGGAAAGTACATAGAAATAAATGGTCAAAGAATTAATCAGTATTCAGAAGTTGTACTTGCAGGAAGCCATATAAATATAAATGGAGTTCCTGTAGCACAACCATATGAAATAAAGTGTATTGGGGATAAATATAAGCTATCTAGTTATGTAGATAAAGGTAGCAAGTATTTAGACAGCATACAAACTACTTATCCAATGAAAATAAGCATAAAAACTGAAGAAAATATCTCTATAAAAAAGATGAATATACCTAATAAATTAAAGTATATAAAGGGTGATTAAGATTATATTAGAGGAAAGCAGTTTACCAATGTTAATACCAGAAAAACTTGCAAAAAAATATAATGTGTTTCCAGTGGAATTTCAAGATGATAATTTAGTTGTAGAAATAGAAGATGAAGATATATATGCTCTACAGGATTTGAGATTAGCCACAGGTAGAGAAATTATATTGAAAAAGGAGAAAAAAGAACTTATAAGTGAGAAGATTGAAAAATATTACAATAGCTTTGAACTTGATGAGGATTATGCAAAAAAATTATTTGAAAATCTTTTAGAAAAAGCTATAAAAGAAAACGCAAGTGATATACATATAGAACCATTTAAAGAGCATTTAATAGTGAGGATGAGAGTAGATGGAGAACTAAAGGAAGTGTCAAAGTTTTTAATTGATGTCTATCCATCATTATCTACAGTTGTAAAGTTGAAAGCTTCAATGGACATAACAGAAAAAAGGCTTCCTCAAGATGGTAGAGTGGATATAAAGTTAGGTGGTAATCTAATTGACATTAGAGTTTCATCAATACCAACTGTATATGGTGAAAAAATTGTTTTGAGAATACTCAATAGAGATACTTTTTTAAAAGACAAACTAGAACTTGGCTTTTCAGAGGAAGCTATAAAATCTATAAATCATATAATAAATAAAAAAGCAGGAATATTATTAGTGACAGGTCCTACAGGTAGTGGAAAGACTACAACAGTATATTCCTTATTAAATGATTTAAAAGGTATAAATAAAAATATAATGACTATAGAAAATCCTGTAGAGTATAAGATGGATGGTATAAGTCAGATTCAAGTAAATTCAAAAGTAGGCTTAAGCTTTGATGTGGGTCTTAGAGCGATATTAAGACAAGACCCAGATATAATAATGGTTGGAGAAATAAGAGATGCAGAAACAGCTAAGATAGCTGTAAGGGCAGCAATAACAGGTCATTTGGTTATAAGTACTTTACATACTAATGATGCAGTGTCTTCCATAGCTAGATTATTGGAAATGCAAATACCACCATATCTTTTAAATGCTTCTCTTATAGGTGTTATATCTCAAAAATTGGTTAGAAAAGTTTGTAATCATTGTAGTCATGAGATTGTGATAAGAGATGATTTTAGTGGAGATGTAAATACTAAAGTGGCTGTAGGTTGTGAAAGATGCAATGATAAAGGATACTTTGGAAGAACAGCAATTTATGAAATCTTAGAAATCAATGATGATATAAAGACATGTATAAGAAATATGGAAGATTCTAGTACTGTTAAGGAAGTGGCACAAAACAATGGAATGATAACATTTGAAGATAGTTGTAAAAGATTAATAAATGAGAAAATAACGACACTAGAAGAATGTTTAGTCGTAAATGAAATGATTTAATTAACTGTATAGTTAAAATTATTTTAAACAGTCAAATTTTATTTAGTATATTTAAATTAAAGAAAATTAAACGTATTAAATTAGAAAATATTAAGCTTATTTAATTACAATTAATATAATTTGGAAGGAATTATAGTACATGAGATTATCTAAAAGTATATTTTATAATTTAGAAAAGTTTTATTTAGTATTAAATAGAATTAGCGATAAAGAAGTTAGGGTAATTTGCAAAGAGATAGGCATATTATTGGAATCTGGATGTGAAATTACAAAGATATTTGAAATCATTGAGAGTCAGTCTAGTAAAAAAGTAAAAAAATTGCTTAATATAGTATCAAATCATATCCAAAAAGGTAACTCAATATCAGAATCATTTCAAATAACAGGTACATTTTCTAAGTTTTTTATAAGTATGGTAAAAGCAGGAGAAACTAGTGGAAACTTAGATATAATAATGAGTGATTTATCTAATTATTATGATAAAGAATACAAATTAAAAACAAAAGTAGTAACTATTTCAATCTATCCAATAATACTCATAGCATTATCTATCATATCAATGATATTTATATTCATATTTGTAATACCTAATTTTCAGGTGGTTTTTGCCAGCAATGGAATTGAACCACCTTTAATAACTAAAGTTTTAATGGAAATGTCTACAATAGTTACAAATAACTTAGGTTATTTGACATTTAGTTTTATATTGTTTTTAATAGGGGCTATTTATTTTCTTATAACAAATAATAGTGTAAAAAGGTTGATTAATTCATTGAAATTCAAGTTACCTTTTGTAAGAAGAATTAATCAGCTAGTAGCTACAACAAGATTTTCAAGAGCATTGTCTATTTTGATTAGTAGTGGAATACAAATTGTGGAAGCTATAGACATGTCAGCAAGTGTTATAGATAATGAATTTATTTATGAAAGACTAAAGATTTCTAATAATTATATAAAAAAGGGAAATGGTATAGGTAAGTCTTTGAATCTAGCAAATATTTTTCCGAAATTATTCATTTCAATGGCAAATACAGGAGAGGAAAGCGGGAAGCTAGATAAAAGTCTAGATGTAATAAATAAATTTTATGAAAATGAATTAAATAACAAAATAGAGCAAATAATGAAATTTATAGAACCTATGTTAATTGTATTTATGGGGTTAATTATTGGAACTTTTATTTTGGCAATGGTTATTCCTATGTTTGATGCAATTACTAGTTTTTAGGATAAAAAATAAATTTTATTAGACAATACTTTTGAAAAGGAGAGAATATTTAATTGATAAATAAAAAACGAAAGGGATTTACACTTGTTGAAATGATTGTGGTGGTAACAATTTTAGGAGTTATATCTAGTATAGCATTAGTTAAGTACAGTAAGGTCCAAGAAAGTGCTAAACTAAATGCAGACTACACGAATGCTGCTAATATAGTAACAGCAGCTAGCATGGCAATTAATGATGATGAAAAGATAGCAGAATCGCTAAGTGTAGAGTCATTAAAGGAAAAGGGATACTTGAATACTGTTCCAGTTCCTCAAAGTACATCAGGTAAATTTGAACTTGTTATAAGTGCTAGTGGAACGGATATAAGTGTAAATATAAATTCTAAACAATTTTATCCAAGATAGTATTTTATATTGATTGTTATAAATTTTAAAATTTATTTTTATTTGAGAAGGAGATGGCTATAATTAAAAAAATTTTAAATTTAGAAATAAATGATGATTATATAAGGCTTGTATTTTTAAGAAAAAATCATAAAAAAGTTTTTATAGATAAATCAATTATAAAAGAGATTAACTTTAATATAAAAAATGATAGTAACTCAGCTGAAAATATTAAATACATAGAAGATGTCGTTAGACTTGTAAAAGAGGAGGTAGGTAAATCAAAAATATCATATAAAAATTTATACTTTAACCTTCAAACTCAAGATATAGTCATTAGGAATATTGAAGTTCTAGATACTAAAAAAAAAGAGATATATTAAATATGATTGAATTTGAAATAACACAATACATTCCAATAAACATAAATAACTATTCAATAAAATATAAAGTTATAAATGCCACCAATGACAAATTGAATGTACAAGTAATTCTTTTTCCAAAAAGTATTATTCAATTAATTAAAAACATTTCAGAAAGTCTAAATATGAACCCAAAAGTTATAAATATAAATTTTGATATACTACAAAAGCTTATAAATTTAAATTTGATAGAGAATTTTTCAGCAGAAGGAGTATTCATAGAATGTAAAAAAAATCAGTTCATTATAAATATAACGAAAGGTAAAAAAATAGAAGAAACATACTTACTATCAAAAGAAATAAAATCCTATGAATCAGTAAGAAAGCTATTAAGTAGCTTTAAGTACATTTATTACTATGGTATAGGAAATAATTTTATTGAAGAGTACTTTAAAGGTACAGATAAGTCTATTAAAATAAATCCATTGAGGTTAAATGATAAAGTAAGAGTAGAAAATAATTTTGATACAGAGTTAGAAGATAGTAGTATAAATTATATAAGCAGTATAGGAATGATTATTTAAATGAAAGTATATAAAACAATAAATTTTCTTAATGGATTGAAAAAAACTAAACCATGTAATAAGGTATATAAAGTAATGATAGTATTAATTTTAACATGTATTTTATTTAAATCGTTTATGTATGTGAAATCTATAAATGAACTTGAAAATTATATAAATCAAAATAAGTTAGTAAATGAAGCAAAACGTACTGTACCAACAACAGTAAAAACTAGGGAGAAATTTTCTAAAATAAAACTTAATGAAATAAAAAAAATATATGAAATAGTTGGAATACATAATATTACTCGGATATCAATAGATAAAAACAAGCTGGAAATGGAAGGTGTATGTAATGATTTAGATGTTTTAGACAATCTAAGGAAAATAAAGTATATAAAATATTATTACATAGATAGTATTGTAAGAAAAGGAGAATTTTACAAGTTTAGAATAAAAAGTTAGATGGGTGATTATTTTTGAGATTAAATAATAGAGAAAAAAATCTACTTAAAATATTGTTAATATTAATTACTATATTAGTAACTAATATAGTATTAAGCCCTTTAGAAGAAAATTTAGATAGCTTGAAGAAAGAAAAACAAAATATAATAAATAGGCAAGATAATTATCAAATAAAGGATAATAAGTATAGAGATGATAAATATATAGAAAATGTTGAATTAAATGGAAATGAAGAATTGAAAAATAATTTTAATAGTTCATTTTTAGATAAAAAAACAAATAAAGATATGGTGTTATTAGTAGAAAATGGACTGAGAAATATTGTGAATATAGAATATATTAATCAAGAAAGTAATTTAGATAATCATAATAAAAAACAAGTTAATTTAGAAATAAAAGTTAATGGAGAACTTGAAAATGTGTTGAAACTTGAAGATGTACTGAAGAATTTAAAGATAAACAATAAACTTGAAAAGATAGAAATCAACAAATTAAAAATGAATAATTTTGATACTCAAAATATTTCTAATGAATATAAACAAGAAAAAGACAATATTGTTGAATGTAAAATGACAATTAGAGTCATATAACAAAAAAGAATAGATAAAGTAAAAAACTATTATCAATTAATAAAATTTTATAGAGGAATTAGTTTTACGATAATCCATTTCTACAAGAGGGATTGTTAGTGATTTTATCGAAATCCTAATTAAAGTTAATATATTGTACCAAAATATAAGTGAATTTAAGAGAATATTTACTTATACTATAGATTGATTAATAAAAAAATGGTATAATAACAAATTGTACTTTAATTTAATAATAAGGGAGTGGAAGTCATATTGTTAGGGAGAAATGAGCTATGCCCTTGTGGAAGTGGCAAAAAATACAAGAAATGTTGTTTAAATAAAGATATTGTTTCAGAAAGAGCATGCAGAAAAACTGAACTTTCACAAAAACAATATATAGATTTATATTCAAAGTTATATGATTATTCAAGACAGAATAAGTTTAAAGACGAATGTGAAAAAGCTAAAGAAATGTTTTATATAATGCAAAATGATAGTGTAAATGAAAAATTTGAAAGATTTTTTAATACTTATTTAATACAAGACCACATAATGGAAAATAAAAAGGTTATGACAGTTGGTTTTCTTGAAGAAAATGGTGCAAACTTAAGTCAATCAGAAGTATCAATATTAAAAAGTCTATTTGAATCATATGTAAGTATCTATGAAGTAAAAGAAGTCTCTGTTGGAAGAATAGTCTTAAAAGATTGTTTAAGTGGAAATGAACTTTACACAGAAGATGTAAAACTTCTAAGAGGCTTTAAAATCGGAAGTTGTATGATAGCTAGAACAGTTGATATTGAAGGAACTAACATACTGATAGATGTAACTATAAGTATATCAAATGAAGTTAAAGACATAATTTTAAAGGATATTATGAATTTATTCAATCAATATCAAGATGTATACAAGGATATGAAGACTTTCTTAATTTATCATACACATATACTATACAAGTATATACAACAGCTTTTAGACCCAAGTATAGCTGAATACTTAAAGAGAGAAAGAGATAAGAATGATACAAAAGTTAATTCAGAAAATAAATTAGCTGAAGGAGAATGTAAAGTTTTAGATACTCTTAAAGAAAATGTAGAAAAAGAAAATATAGAAGCATGTATAGAGTTTTGGAATGAATATAAGAAAAATCACGAAAATATAAAAGGAGCTGAAAATGGTTGGGCAGCTGCTGTTGAATATTATGTTAAGAAAGAAGCAGGACAACCTATAACTCAAGTACAAATATCAAAGAAATATGATATAAGTTCTAGTACACTAGGAAAGAGATACAAAGATTTAAAAATATCTTAATTAATTATAAAAAGCTTTAAGTCATAGATAAAGAATCTATAGTATAATATATGTATAATGTTTAGAAAGAGGTATTAATAATGAGTCTTAGTTTAGGAAATGCAATTGCTGTATCAACGAACTTTATAAAATCTAACCCAGCGGTACCTGTGTACAATGGAGAAGAAATATACGCAGTTATTTATCATATAGAAATAGGATATAACAATGGTGTATCACCTGATACCAAACAATATATAATAATAGACTATAAAGAGTTTGATTTATCTATGGATAAAAAAAATGAACTAATAGAAATTGCTAAAGAGTACTGTAAATCTAAAGGTATTGTAGAAAACGAAAATCTTGAAATAAATCTTTTAGATAATGAAGAAGCAGAAAATTTCTTAGAAAAAGTATTTAATAACATGAAAGTTATAAGAGGTCTTATAACTAAAAGAGGATAAATAAATGGACTATGTAGGAATAGAAAATATAACACCTTATGAAAATGTGTATGAATTTAATGTGTATAAATATGATGATGAAATTACCTTAGGTAGTGAAGAATTATATGTGTGTGAATTAAGGGTTGTATTAATTAAAGTTAATTCTCTGTATGTAAAAAGATTGAATAAGTCAGTTGAAGCAATGGTCTTAGTAAAAAACTTGAAAAAAGATTTAGATAAAGCACTTGTTGTAAACAAAATAAAGAATTTTGTGCTAGACGAGATTTGGGTAGAAAATCTAGTAAAAGAGAATATAGAAGTTATATTTGTAGAAAGCTAGGAATAACCCTAGCTTTTTTATATTACAATCTAAGAGAGGAAAACAATATGTTAAGAGTATCTAATATAAAACTTGGAATCGATAAAGATATATCTTTATTAAAAGATATTGTACTTAAGAAGCTAAGAATAAAAGAAAAAAACTTAGTCAAATATAGTATATATAAAGAATCTATAGATGCTAGAAAAAAAGGAAAAATGGAGTTTGTTTATTCTGTAGATGTAGAAGTTAAAGATGAAAATAAAATACTCAGCTCAAAAATAAAAGATGTAACAAAAATAAAGGAAACTAGATATGTAAATGTAACCATGGGTGATAAGAAATTAAAGAATAATCCTTTGGTAATTGGTAGTGGACCAGCTGGTTTGTTTGCAGGTTTGATTTTAGCTCAAATGGGTTATGAACCAATCATACTTGAAAGAGGTCTTGATGTAGACAATAGAACTAAAGATATAAGTGATTTTTGGACAACTAGAAAATTTAAAAATAATTCAAATGTTCAGTTTGGAGAAGGTGGAGCAGGAACTTTTTCAGATGGTAAACTTACAACTAGAATAAAAGATATACGATGTAGAAAAGTATTAGAAGAATTGGTTCAGTTTGGAGCACCAGATGAAATATTATACTCACATAAGCCACATGTTGGAACAGATATATTAAAAAATGTAGTTAAAAATATAAGAAATGAAATAATAAATCTAGGTGGTCAACTTAGGTTTAATTCAAAAGTGACAGATATAGTTGCATCAAATGATTCTATACAATCTGTAATAATAAATGATACTGAAAAAATAGATACAGATACGATTATATTAGCCGTCGGACATAGTGCAAGAGATACTTATGAAATGTTGCATTCAAGAGGTGTAAAAATAATTCAGAAACCTTTTGCAATAGGAGCTAGAATTGAGCATCCACAAGATTTAATAAATAAAGCACAGTATAAGGAGTTTTATAACCATCCTAGATTAGGAGCTGCTGATTATAGACTTATAGAGCATGTTTCAAATGGAAGAACAGCATATACTTTTTGTATGTGTCCAGGAGGCAGTGTCATAGCATCTGCATCAAATGATTTTGAAATAGTTACAAATGGTATGAGTGAACATGCAAGAGATAAAGTAAATGCAAACAGTGCATTCTTAGTAAATGTAACTCCAGAAGATTTTAATAGTGATAATCCACTAGCAGGTGTACATTTCCAACAAAAATATGAAAAATTGGCTTTTGAATTAGGTGGAAAAAATTATAATGCACCAGTCCAGCTTGTCGGAGATTTTATCAATAATAAAACTTCTACAAATTTAGGAAGTGTTGAGCCATCATATAGACCCGGATATACACTTACAAATTTAAGCGAATGTTTGCCTAGCTTTGTAACAGATACTATGAGAGAAGCATTCATATCTCTTGATAAAAAATTGAACGGATTTGCAATGTATGATGCTGTTTTAACTGGAGTAGAAACTAGGTCATCATCACCAATAAGAATAGTAAGAGATGAAAATACTTTAGAATCAATAAGTGTTAAGAATTTATATCCATGTGGTGAAGGTGCTGGATATGCAGGTGGAATAGTCACAGCAGCAGTTGATGGTATAAAATGTGCAGAAAAAATAATACAAAAATACACTAATAATACAAAAATTTAACATAAACTTAATGATTTTTTAATATTTAACATGAATTTAACATTATAGCTCCTATAATTTGATAAAATACAATAGGTTATAAAATTTTTAGATACAGTAATCTCTTTACAAGGAGGAAATAATTTGAACATTATAATAAGTCTAATGGGTGGATTAGGTCTGTTCTTATATGGTATGAACCTTATGGGAGAAGGTCTTCAAAAGTCTGCTGGGACAAAGCTAAAAAAGATAATAAAATTACTTACTAGTAACCTATTTATGGGAGTTTTGGTAGGTACAGGAGTTACAGCAGTAATACAAAGTTCAAGTGCTACTACTGTAATGGTTGTTGGTTTCGTAAACGCTGGAATAATGACTTTAAAACAGGCAATTGGGGTTATAATGGGTGCTAACATAGGTACTACTGTTACAGCCCAATTGGTATCTTTTGACTTAACTGGGATGGCTCCAGTAGCATTAGGTATAGGTATCATACTTTATTTATTTGGAAATAAGCCTAGGATAAAAAATATAGCCGAAATACTTATAGGTTTTGGTATATTATTTACAGGTATGGATTTTATGAAGATGGCAGTGGAACCATTAAGAGATTATCAAGGGTTTACTGATTTACTTGTCACATTTGGTAGATATCCACTACTTGGATTATTATTGGGATTTGGTATTACAGCAATAATACAAAGTTCAAGTGCATCTATGGGTATGTTAGTTGCGTTGGCAGCAGAAGGTCTAGTACCATTATCAGCAGCGCTACCAATTCTTTATGGCCAAAATATTGGTACATGTGTAACTTCACTGTTATCGAGTATTGGTGCCAACAAAAATGCACGAAGAGCAGCTATGATGCATCTAATCTTTAATGTTTTAGGAACTGTGATATTCTTAATATTATTGAATAAACCAGTAGTAAGCTTGGTTACAAGTTGGGACCCAAGTAATGTTGCAAGACAAATAGCTAATACACATACATTGTTTAATATAATATCTGTCTTAATACTTTTACCATTTACAAGTCTTATCATAAAACTAGCTATAAAACTTGTTCCTGATAAAGTAGGTGACATAGATGAAGATGAAACTAAAACTATTAAATATATAGACGATAGAATGATAGAAACTCCTTCTATAGCTCTTGCAAATACAATAAAAGAAGCACTTCGTATGGGTGAAAAGGCTAAGGAAAGTTTAAATGCATCTATGGAAGCTTTAGTAGAACATTCAACCGAAAAAATAGACAAGACATATAGACGAGAGAAATTAATCAATGATTTACAAAAAGCAATTTTGAATTATTTACTTAAACTTTCAAAAGCTCCTTTAGATGATGATTCAAGAGAAGTTGTAGATACCTTGTTTAATACAGTCAATGATATAGAGAGAATTGGTGACCATGCTAAAAATATAGCTGAATTATCACAAGTTGCAATAGATTCAAATATTTCTTTCTCTGAAGAGGGACAATCTGAACTTGATGTTATGTATAATAGAGTTGTTTCAGCATATACTTATGCATTAGAATCAATGAGAGCTGATAATGTAGATTTGGCTTGTAAAGTTATAAAAATTGAAGAGCAAGTTGATATAATGGAGAAATCTTGTAGAGCTAATCACATGTATAGATTGAACAATAATTTATGCAGTATAGAAAATGGCGTTATTTATTTAGATGTAATAAGTAATCTAGAGAGAATATCTGACCATGCCGTCAACATAGCACAACAAGTTATAGCGAAGAGATTAGGTAATGATTAAAAATAATTAATTTAAAATAATATAAGAATTAAATTAGAAAATAAATAAAAAGAAATTCTAAATCATATGTTTAGAGTTTCTTTTTTGTAATTTATTTAATTAAAAATTTATAATTTATAGATAGTTATAATATTTAGAAGAATCGATTTCCTAACAATGAATAATGATGTATGTATGATTTTGTGGTAAATTTTTAAAAAAAATACCCATATTTTGTGTTATAATCTCTTTAAAACGAATATGCTGAAAAGAGGGATTTAAATGGGAAAAATAAATTTTGATTATAGTAGAGCTACAGAGTTTTTTTGTCAAAACGAAATAGATGTCATGCAACCATATGTAGATGTTGCACACGACATGTTACATAATAAAACTGGCTTAGGAAATACTTTTTTAGGATGGGTAGACCTTCCTAAAAATTATGATAAGGAAGAGTTTGATAGAATAAAAAAATCTGCTGAAAAGATAAAATCAGACTCAGATGTTCTTTTAGTAATAGGCATAGGAGGTTCTTATTTAGGTTCAAGAGCTGCTATAGATATGGTAAGTCATTCTTTTAGAAATGGACTTAAAAAAGAACAAAGAAAGGCTCCAGAAGTATATTTTGTAGGACATAATATAAGCTCAACATACATTATGGATTTATTAGATATAATTGAAGGAAAGGATATTTCTGTAAATGTAATATCTAAATCAGGGACTACTACAGAACCAGCTCTTGCTTTTAGAATATTTAAAGATTATTTAGAGAAAAAGTATGGTAAAGAAGAAGCGAGAAAGAGAATTTATACAACAACAGATTCAAGTAAAGGTGCACTTAGACAGTTAGCTACAGAAGAAGGGTATGAGACTTTTGTAATACCAGATGATGTAGGTGGTCGTTTCTCTGTATTGACAGCAGTTGGATTACTTCCTATTGCTGCTGCAGGACTTGATATTGATGCTATGATGAAAGGTGCAAATGATGCTAGAGAAGCATTTCAAAATCCTGATTTAAAAAATAATGATAGTTATAGATATGCTGTTGCTAGAACAATTTTACATAGAAAAGGAAAAGATGTAGAACTATTGGTTAACTACGAACCTCAATTACATTATGTAAGTGAGTGGTGGAAACAGCTTTATGGAGAAAGTGAAGGGAAAGAAAATAAAGGTTTATTCCCTGCTTCTGTAGATTTCTCAACAGATTTACATTCTATGGGGCAATACATACAAGATGGAAAAAGAATCTTATTTGAAACAGTACTTAATGTTGAAAACTGTAAGAGAAATATAACTATAGATTCAGAGGAAGTAGATTTAGATGGTTTAAACTATCTAGCAGGTAAGACTGTAGATTTTGTTAATCATAAAGCTTTTGAAGGAACTCTATTAGCTCATACAGATGGAAAAGTACCTAATTTAGTAATAAATATACCTCAATTAGATGAGTATAATTTTGGATATTTAGTGTATTTCTTTGAAAAAGCTTGTGGAATAAGTGGATATTTATTGGGAGTTAATCCATTTGACCAGCCAGGAGTAGAAGCTTATAAGAAAAATATGTTTGCTTTACTAGGAAAACCAGGTTATGAAAAAGAAAAGGAAGAATTAGAAAAAAGACTTAAATAATTTTAAATAGTTAAGGTTTAATTAAGATTAAAATAATATAATGAAATCATCGAAAAGGAGTTTACTCAAAATAGATGATTTCATTTTTTTATGAAAAATTGGGAAAAATATATTTTGATAATTTATATTATATTAGATAGGGAGTGGTATGAGATGTCAAGAAGAAAGAAAGGTATCAGTTTAGTAATATTAGTTGCTATAATAAGCTCAATACTTAGTAGCTTACTAACAATAATTTTAGTTAAGGATAATTTAGGAAGTAAGTCTGCGGCAAATTCTACACCAATAGTCGTAAATGATGATGGTAAGAGTCAAAATATTTATCAGGCAGTTGCAGAAAAAGCCACACCATCTGTTGTAGGTATTACGACAACTAGTGTCGATACTAATAATATGTTTGCAATACCAACTGAAACACAAGGTGTGGGAACTGGAATCATAGTCGATTCAAATGGATATATACTTACTAATTCTCATGTTATATCAGATGGTCAAGCTACAAGTGTGAATGTATTATTCAATGACGGTTCAACAACTTCAGGTAAAGTAGTATGGTTTGACCAACAACTTGATTTGGCTATAGTTAAAGTTGATAAAACTGGGCTAACACCAGCAGAATTTGCTGATAGTGATAAAGTAAAAGTTGGTGATATATCAATAGCAATAGGTAATCCTCTTGGATTAGATTTCCAAAAAACAGTTACTCAAGGGATAATAAGTGGATTAGACAGAACTATACAAACAGAAAAAACTAATATGACTGGTTTATTACAAACTGATGCAAGTATAAATGCAGGAAATAGTGGAGGACCATTATTAAATCAAAAAGGTCAAGTAATTGGTATAAATACAGCAAAAGCTTCTCAAGCAGAAGGTTTAGGATTTGCAATACCAATTAATACAGCTAAAAGTATAGTTGAAGAAGTAATAAAAACTGGAAAATATGAAAAAGTAACTTTAGGTATAAAAGGTACAGATGTATCAAATTATGAAGCAGCTACAGGTACAAAATTAAGCACTGATAAAGGTGTTTATGTTGCAGAAGTAATATATGGTTCATCAGCAGAAAAATCTGGAATAAAAGTAGGAGATATTATAACTAAAGTGGGAGATACAAATATAACAGGTATGAATGACTTAAATAAAAAGTTATATACTTTCTCAAAAGGTGCTAGTACAAAAATCACAGTAAATAGAGGCGGAAAAGCAGTAACTATAAATGTGAATTTCTAAATATGACTAGAAGGAGGGGGCTGTCGCACTAGAAAATAGTGCTACGCCCTTTTTTGTATAAAAAA